>NZ_AUFX01000003.1:300000-600000 GCF_000426725.1 Sporocytophaga myxococcoides DSM 11118
GGATGAAAAACACAAAAGTACATTCATTTCTTGAACTACTAAATAAAACCCATAAAGCAGAATGGGAAGCCTCCCCTTCTATACAGGGAGCTTCAGCATGGCTATCGGATTTAATAGAATTTCTATTCCCTAACAATAGACTCAACAGGTATTCCACCTATGAAGGTATTCTTAAAAAGAATCAGATAGACCTGGAGAATATACTGCTCAGCTACCTGGACCCTAAGGATTATGATATAGAACTAGCTGTTAATGCATTCTATGAAGATCTGGACACGATCTATAATAATCTCCGTTGTGATGCACTTAAAATATTTGAAAGTGATCCAGCTGCTACCAGTGTAAACGAAGTTGTTGTGACTTATCCAGGATTTTATGCCATTGCTGTTTATAGAATCGCGAATAAGCTCTCTCTGTTGGGGATTCCGATTTTGCCCCGAGTACTTACAGAGCTTGCTCATGGAAAGACTGGTATAGATATCCATCCAAATGCAATCATTGGTGTTCCATTCTTTATTGATCATGGAACAGGTATCGTTATTGGTTCTACTGCTGTCATTGGGAATAATGTGAGTATTTATCAGGGTGTTACTCTGGGAGCGCTTCAGGTAAGCAAACAATTGTCAAATGTAAAACGACATCCAACTGTTGAGGACAATGTGATCATCTATGCCCGTACTACCATTCTCGGTGGCAATACAATTATCGGTCGTGGCAGTATTATTGGCGGAAGCGTATTTTTAACGAGAAGTGTAAAAGCGTATTCCAATGTATTTAATACTCATCAGCTTCGGATCGATTCAAAAGAACAGGTAGTTTAATGAACAATTTTGAAAAATCCTTAAAACATTTCCTGAATTATTTAGTTTTCAATTGCTTATTTAAAATAACATCCAATTAAACAAATTGCAAAAATGAAAATGAATCAGTTACTAAAAGTTTTTTCCTTTATTCTTTTCGGAATATTATTTTCGACCAGTGCATTTGCACAAAAGCCAACTGAAAATCGTGCAAGTCCTCTTGACAGTGTTAGTGGAAAAGTCGGAAAAGCTAACATTTCCATTAAATATAGCAGTCCTTCAGTAAAAGGCAGAAAGGTCTGGGGAAGTCTTGTTCCTTATGATCAGGTATGGAGGGCAGGAGCAAATGAAGCTACCGTATTTAAAACCGATCAACCTATAACCATTGACGGTAAAACACTTCCTGCAGGAAGTTACTCCTTCTTTGTTATTCCATCAGAAAAAGGTGACTGGACGGCAATCTTCAATAAAACCAGTAACCAATGGGGAGCTTATAAATATGATGAAAAACAGGATGCCCTTAGAACTCATGTAAAGGTTCGTAAAACAACATCCCCCAATGAACGTTTGGTTTATAAAATAACTCCAACAGGCTTTTCATTGATTTGGGAAAATACTGAAATCCCTGTTGCCATAAAATAATACGTCAAGTTAAAATATTGTATTATTAACAAAGGCTGCTTTAGATGAGGCAGCCTTCGCTTTTTATATATTAGTATTTATCCCTCAAAAAAACATTCCTAAAAATAATGCTTTTGAACACTGAAAACCAGCAACCATAATGCACTATTTTCCAAATTATTACCAGCCAAAGACCTATATTAGAAGGTCAAATTCCATGTCGCAAACAACCCTTATATTGGCAAATTCACACCCTGATTTATTGAGTAAATCAATATAATTTTGTATAAAGAATTTTATCTGCAATTTCAATTAATAAAATTAATGGAGTGAACGATATAAGTTTTCTTTAAAAAATAATTTAAGTTGCAAGTTCAACTTGAACTTATCTTTCAACAGTAAAATAAAACCATAAAAAAAATGGCTGTAATACATTCTTATCTGACCTTTAATGGAACATGTGAAGAAGCATTCAATTTTTACAAGTCTGTTTTTGGAGGAGAATTCCCTTCTGTGATGAGATTCAAGGACGTACCATCTGAACATCCGTTGCCGGAAGACGCTAAAGAACAAATTATGCATATGACTTTACCAATTGGGAAAAATAGTATTCTTATGGGAAGTGATAGTCCTGAAGTATTCGGAGGAGATCCAGTGGTTCCCGGTAATAACTTCTCTGTGGCTGTAATTGCTGAAAGCGAAGAAGAAGCAAGAAGATTATTTGAAGGATTATCTGCGGGAGGAAAAGTTACCATGCCTCTTGAAAAGGCCTTTTGGGGAGCTTATTTTGGTATGCTAACAGACAAGTTCGGAATACACTGGATGGTCAACTGTGACCTGGAAAATAAGAACTAAAGGTCTAACTTAAATAATAAAAATTAATTACTAACCATTTATAACATAACAAAAACAACTTATGAAAATAGCAACAATTGTAGTACGTGTTCTGCTTGGATTTATGATGGCTTTTGCGGGTGCAGCATTTCTTTTCAAACTTGGACCTCAGCCAGTACTAGCCGGACCGATGAAAACCTTTTTTGAGGGAATTAATGCATCAGTCTACCTGCTTCCGCTGGTAAAGGTCATTGAACTTGTTTGCGGACTTGCACTTATTACCGGTTTTTTCGCGCCATTGGCAACTGTGATCATTTTTCCGGTAACAGTAAATATTGTATTAGTCAATGTATTTCTTGCTCCTGAGCAGATTCCTATGGCAATTGCCATACTTGCGGCAAACCTGTTCTTAGCATTTGTATACAGAAAAAATTACGAATCCATACTTGCTTTAAGATAATCCTAAAGATTATTTGATTACTAATCTATTAGTCTCTGGGATCGTAAAGCATTTTAATCAGTAAAGAGATGATAGAAGTATTTAAAACGAATATATGTGATCAGGCTATGGCAGACATTTTGGTCAGCCTGATCCACAAAAATTTTGAAGGATATCAGGCTAATTTTGACCTTGATGATGAAGAAAATATCCTTCGGATAAAAAGTGAAAGTGAGTTCAATACAGATTTTCTTATAACCTTTCTCAGTAAACTTGGATGCAATGCGGAAGTTTTACCTGATTAGATAGCAAACACAGCTATTGAATAAAAAGAAATCAAAAATATATTATGGCTCACCCATTTGAAATAGAAGCAGTCTTTAAAGCTCCCTCACAGAAAGTCTGGAAAGCAATTACAGACAAGGATGAAATGAAAAACTGGTATTTCAACCTTGCCGACTTTAAACCTGAACCAGGATTTGAATTCAGGTTTAAAGGAGGAAAGGATCCTGATCATCAATACACTCATGTTTGTAAGATCATAGAAGTATCTGCAGGCAAAAAGCTGGCTTATAGCTGGACCTACGAAGGCTATCAAGGATATACAATTGTTACATTAGACATTTCTGAAGAAGGAGTAAATACAAGGCTAAAGCTTACACATGAAGGCCTGGAGACCTTCCCTGATAATGTTCCGGATTTCGCAAGGGAAAACTTTGCACAAGGCTGGAATTACATTATAGGAACATCATTAAAAGAATATTTGGAAAAATAAATATCACAGCTATGAGAAAACTAATATTTCAGATGATGATTTCTGTGGATGGTCTATATGAAGGTCCAAATAAGGAAATAGACTGGCATAATGTAGATGAAGAATTCAACGAATATGCAATTGACCTTCTTAACAATCTCGATATTTTACTTTTCGGGAGAATTACTTATGAACTGATGGCAAGCTACTGGCCTACCTCAAATGCAATTAACGATGATCCTATTGTGGCCGAAAGAATGAATAGCCTATCTAAAATAGTATTTTCAAAAAAGCTGAAATCCGCAAACTGGCAGAATACCAAAGTTGTAAATGAAAACATCAATGAGGTGGTCATGAACCTGAAAAAAGAACAAGGAAAAGATATGGCTATATTTGGCAGCTCAGACCTTGCCCTTACTTTTATTAAGCATAATCTGATAGATGAATATAGAATAATGGTAAATCCTCTCGTTTTAGGAAAAGGGAAAAGGCTCTTTGAAGGGATCACGAATAAGCTGAATTTAAATCTGAAATCAGCTAAAACATTTAAATCCGGGAATGTCATGCTTTGCTATGAAGCATTCTAATGGATAAAACATATTATTGAATTTTAAAAATGATTACATTAAATAACTCACGCAAAGTATTTGCTATCATAAAGCAATCTTTGAACGGAGAACATCAGGATTTCACATCCGGAAATATTTCTAAAGCTGTTGTACTATTAGCTATTCCAATGATACTAGAGCTTAGTCTGGAAAGCGTATTTGCTGTAGTAGACATGTTTTTTGTAAGTAAACTAGGTAAAAACGCAATAGCAACAGTTGGTTTAACTGAATCTTTTATCACGCTTATTTACTCATTAGCGATAGGTCTAAGCACTGCGGCTACTGCTATTGTTGCAAGAAGGATCGGCGAAAAAAATCTTGAAGCAGCTGCACATTCCGGGGCTCAATCGATATTAATTTCCACAATCATTACCATTCCTATAACCATTGCAGGTATTTTTTATGCAAAAGAAATACTTGCACTTATGGGAGCTGATAAAGACGTAATAGCTGAAGGGGCCATATTCACTCAGATTATGCTGGGAGGAAGTCTCGCCATCATGTTATTATTTCTCATCAACGGAATTTTCCGGGGAGCTGGTGATGCATCAATGGCAATGAAAAGCCTTTGGATTGCCAGTTTCACTAATATCGTCCTCTGCCCTATTTTGATATACTTCTGGGGATTAAAAGGTGCAGCTATTGCAACTGTAATAGGAAGAAGCAGTGGAGTATTGTATCAGGTATATCACCTGATGAAGGGAAACGGAATAATAAAGTTTTGCAAAGAACACTTTGATTTTGACAAGGAAATTATAAAATCATTGACCAATGTTGCTTGGCCTGCCACATTTCAGTTCCTTATAGCAAGCGGAAGCTGGATCGTTATCACAAGACTGGTGGCAGAGCTGGATGGCACTGCTGCATCTGCCGGCTACCAGATTGCTTTCCGTAACTTTGTTTTCTTTATTTTGCCTGCATGGGGACTTAGCAATGCTGCTGCAACCCTTGTGGGACAAAATCTTGGAGCAAAGGAATTTGAAAGAGCTGAACAAAGTGTACTTATTGCTACAAAGTACAACAGTATTTTCACAGGATTGGTTATGATCTTATTTTTGTTCTTCTCTGAACCTATTGTAAGATTTTTCAGTACCGATGAACAAGTAATAAAATACGGAGTCGAGTCGTTGCAAATTATTGGAGGAGGTTATATATTCTACGGAATCGGAATGGTTATGACATCAGCCTTAAATGGAGCTGGTGATACGAAGATACCAACTATCATCAACATCATTTGCTTTTGGGTATTTCAGATTCCCTTCGCCTATTTTCTTGCGAAAGGATTAGATATGAAATCTGCAGGAGCAATCATCGCGGTTCCGGTAGCACAAGCTCTTATAGCCCTTCTTTCCTGGTATTACTTTAACAAGGGAAGATGGAAAGAGATAAAAGTTTAAAGTATTTACTACATATGGCATTACAAAAGCTTCGGAAATATTAACATCCGGAGCTTTTGTATTTTAAGCCTCTCTACTTTCAATCAAACTGCAACCTTCAAATACACTTTAACATCAGTAAAAAATATATATTTTTATAATACTTTTGAAACTGTTGATTTAATAGATTTTTAAAAACACTAATAATTTGAGCTTAATGACAATTAAATCTAAAATTTATTTTATAGTATTAATCCTGGGCATTATAAGCAGTATTCCTGCTCAATGCCAGAGCTCTATAGAAGTTGTTAAATCAAATCTCACAGAAAATCTTAAAAATAAATTACCAGACAAATCATGGAGTATTGAAAATAAATCTGATGAAATAGTAATCCGGTTCTCAGAGACCTTTTTTATTAACGCGTCTATCAGTCCTGTATATAACAGGAATGGCATTTATAACAAACCCGACACGATTAAGATAAGAATAACACTCGAAGATAACTGGTCACAAAGAAAGATTGATTCTATCAGACAAAAGAATAATATGGTTATTGAGCCACTTAAACAAAGATTCATAGCCCATTATGATAGTTTAGAGTGGAAGTATGTAAAATTAAATCCTAATATGTTTTTAGAACGACCCTATGCTTATTTACAAAATTGGCAAGTATTGAATGAAAGAGAAAGACAAGCCATTAAAAAAGTTATCATCTTACCTGATAACTTAATTGGAAAAATTGGAATTTTCGTTCATTCAGATTATGAACCAGGAGCAGGTATGGAAATGGAACCGTCAGAAATTAATCAAAGGGTTTTGACAGCCTATAAATCATTTGAAGAGATATTAGGACAAAGTGCATTATTTAAAGCTGATGAAAGATATTAAAGAACTTTAAGCTTCAGCTCTCAACAATACCTGTCTATTTTATATAGCCAGCTGAGAAGGTTTAAGAAATTTCTTTGGCATTAAAGAAAAAATAATAGTGATAAGTGAAGCGACGACCTGAGTAATTAGAATTGAATAATAGGAAAAATTGTAAGAAACAATTTTTACATCAAGATGAAGATTCATAATCAACCATAGTAAAGCAGTAGTAAGTATCCCTAACCCTCCCCAAAAGAACAAAAGAAACTTACCATAAACCGAACCTGATATATTACTGAATATAAAAAATAGAAATATTGAGACTAAAGGGTAAAGAGCTGTTAATGCAATAAGCGTCTCCTCTCTGTATCCCTCATTTATAATTAAGTAAATCAATGAATTCTTTTGATTAATGCCATGATCAAAACTTACATATGGCAAAATTAAATTCACACAAACCAATAAAAATATCAGAATAAATAATAAAATTTTTTTCATTGTACTTTCGTTTCTCTTAGTTAAATGCCCCACTCTGACATTTTCATAAATACAAATTTAATAAAAATTATTAAGATATGTAAAGGAAAACGGTACTGCACAGAAAATGAAGGGCGATATAAATTATATCACCCTTTCAAGATTTGAATCTTATCAGCTTCCTCTAATAGACAAAACCTGATTTAACTGTCAACCTCATTATATATCCCCACAGCATGATCAGAAGTATTAAGGAGTCAGCACTATCTTAACTTTCATATCCATCTCCTGACTTTTCCCTTATACACTCTGTAGGCTTCACCAAATTGCATTTCCATAAACCTTTCCTCAAATGGAATATACCATATATTTGATATTATAACGTAAGATAGTACGACTACATGTACTGACAATGAACCCATAACTATTCCCAAACCAAGAAGCATAAGCGTAAACGATAAATAAATAGGATTTCTGCTATATTGAAATATACCACTTGTAATTAAAAGATTGGGCTTTTTAAAAGTATGTATCTCCGTACCTATCTTCTTGAATGTATTAGCTACCTTACAGGAAATGGTTAATCCGATAAGAATAAACAATACACCCAGGTAGTTAAATGGAGGAAAAAATAAGGTCATAACTGGAATTATGAAATGTAATACTATTATCATAAAAGATAACACAACTAGTAAAAAAGGTGGAATTAATTTTTGCATGGCGTTTATATTTTTTACAAAATTATTTCAGCCTTATTTCAAAAGCATTAACATATGTTTATGAATCTCTTTTTTATACTGGAATCCAGCATTACACGGTATTCATAACAACAGTATAGTTATAATATTGCAGCCATTACCTACAGTTAAACGAATCAAATCAAAAGCTTATAGTTTACTTTTAATCAAATAGGTTTACTTTTGCATGAGCAAAAATCAAAATAATATATACAACATGCACACATCGAAGAACCTGCCTGAAGACCTTTTTATTGCTCAGGAACATATCTACAATCTTTGTGGCTTCAAATGCTCCTCTCTACAGGTTGAACCTGAAAGTGCTGAATACGGGGCCTGTCAATTAACCATTAATAAAAATCAAATCATCTTCCGAATAGCCAAAACAACACCAACCAAAAGCGGGCAATTTGTTACTATATGGAAAAGGATTGGCAATGGGCCTATACAGCCATATGATTTTTCTGATGACTTTGATTTAATTGTTATAAGCACCAGAAAAGACAATCTCCTGGGGCAATTTGTATTTCCCAAATCAATCTTATTGACAAAAGGAATAATTTCAGGAAATAATAAAGACGGAAAAAGAGGGATCAGAGTATACCCACCATGGGAACCTGTTACAAGTAAGCAAGCTGAAAAAACACAAGCATGGCAGTTGCAATATTTCCTCTGGATTCAAGGTGGCCCAAATGTTGATGTAGAAAGAGCCGTCAAGTTATACCAAAAAGGGGCAAATCTTTAATCGTAAAAAGTTTAATAAATATTTAATATTCAGAAGGATGACATCAACAGTGGTTACAGAACTGTTCCTCGGTGCACTCCTAAAATATCTCACTGAATTATGTCTGTTCGACGGGTAACATCCTTCCTACCATGATCCAATTCTAGTCATAGCCAGTAAAATTATTCTTCCGTTTTCATTTTTTCGAATAGAAGCTGATTTAACAAATGAAATTAGAGGATATAAACTCAGTATCTGGATGATCAAATGACTAACAATATGATACTTTAATATAACTATTAACTTTTATGAGACTAATAATAACCTTCATACTTTTAGGCTTTGCCATTGGAAGTAACTCTCAAATAATTCAAAAACCAGACTCCTCTACTCAAATTGACTCAACAATTAAAACCATTCACATCTTCGTAGCTCTTTGTGATAATAAATATCAGGGAATTGTACCTGTACCTGCTAAAATTGGTAATGGTCAGGATTCTAATAACAATTTATATTGGAGTTGTGGATTTGGAATAAAAACCTACTTTAAGAAGAGTAAAGAATGGAAACTTATAAAGGTTCAAAAAATAGATTCAACTAGACTGGAAAGGTTAGTATTTAAGCATACTACTAAAAATTACTATCTGATTGCAGATGCATATAATGGTCGATACATCAAGGAATGTACCATTGACTTTCTCAGAAGTAGTTCAGGTCAATTGAAAGATACAATAAGGATTAATAATAAAGTAATTGGAATATCAGGAAACGCAGAACTAGCGGCATATATAGGGCACAATGGACTCATGGATTTTCAATTATCCGAAGCTTTCAAAAATACAGATAATAAAACAAGAGATGTAATCATCTTAGCATGCATCAGTAAAAATTATTACTCAGCTCATCTAAAATCTGCAAAGGTTAATCCAATAGTATGGACAACAGGATTTATGTGTCCGGAAGCATATACTATTCACGATGCTATAACTGGATATCTAAATAATGAATCGAATGAAAAAATAAGGACAAGAGCTGCATTGGCTTATTCTAAGTATCAGAAATGCAGTGAAAAAGCCGCCAGAAATCTATTGGTGACGGGATGGTGATATGAACCTAAGAACATAATTTAAACGATTAGACTGCATTTTTAAAACTACTAAAATTCATTTTTCAGACACCATATTCAACACCCGAATCAATTAAGTATCAACCAAAAAAACAATTGATTATTTACTTTCTTTAAAAATTCAAACCACTCTTCAAAAAAATAACTCTTCTTTAGTATCTTGCAAAGTTCAATTACCTTTTTAGAATTACATGAAAAAACCTCTACTTAACTATCACTACAATCGCGTACTGGCTTTATTCAATAAGCTGCAACTACGATTTAACAAAAATTTTTCTACAGGAAGATTCAAAGAACTTAGCAAGCAAAAGCAATTCAAACTTCTAAGAAGATTGGAAAAATTAAAATTGCAATTATCAAGAATCGAAAACAAATTAAAATATGGAAGCCTGGCATTGGCAGCTACTGCCGGTATCAGTCTGACAACAACAGAATCTTCATCTCAGACTCTGCCTGCAGGTACTGAATTCAGAGTAAATACATACACCACTGGTACCCAAATGTATGCCAAAACAGCCATGGATAGCGATGGTGACTTTGTTGTTACCTGGGCAAGCAGAGGGCAAGATACCCCTACAGAATATGGTATTTATGCTCAAAGATATAACGCTCAAGGAGTGGCCCAGGGAGCAGAGTTTATAGTAAACACTTACACTCCTGGCAGACAGAGCAATCCGGCAATAGCCATGGACGATAATGGTAATTTTGTAATTGTCTGGACAAGTAGTGGTCAGGATGGAAATTCAGGAGGGGTATTTGGACAAAGATTCAATGCAGCTGGACAAGCTATCGGATCTGAGTTTCAGGTAAATACTACTACAACTGGGAACCAATATTCGTCATCTGTAGCTATGGATAGTGATGGGGACTTTGCTGTTACGTGGAGTAGTCCTAATGATGCAGATCCTTCGTATGGAGTTTATGCAAGGTGTTTTGATGCCACAGGAGCTGCTAAAACTGGTGAGATACATGTTAACACTTACACAACAGGAGTTCAACGATTCTCAACTATCGCAATGGACAATGATGGGGATTTCGTCGTTGCTTGGCAAAGCGATCAAGATGGTAGTTCCTATGGTATATATGGTCAAAGATTTAACGCCAATGGAGTTCCTCAGGGAGCTGAATTCAGAGCAAATACAATTACCGATAATAGCCAAAAGTCAGTTTCAGTAGCAATGGATCAGGATGGAGATTTTGTAATGGCATGGCAAGGTAGTGGACAGGATGGAAGCGGTGATGGAATTTTTGCTCAAAGATTTAATGCTAATGGAGTTGCACAGGGAACTGAATTCAGAGCTAACACTTACATTACAGCCTCACAAACATTTCCATCAGTTGCAATGAACGATAATGAATTTGTAATTTCCTGGACTAGCTTTGGTCAGGATGGAAGTGATAATGGAATTTATGCTCAACGCTTTAATTCTGCAGGCATCACCCAGGGAGAAGAATTCAAAGTTAATACTTACACGACAGGTTCACAAAACACTCCTTCTGTCGCAATTGATAATGATAATGACTTTATCATTGCCTGGACCAGTGCCGATCAGGATGGTAGCGCAAATGGAGTATATGCTCAAAGATTTGAGGCAAATAAAGCTCCTTCAGGTATTGCTCTTAGCGAAAACACTGTAAATGAAAACGTAGCAACCAATACAACTGTTGGCACATTTACAACTGAAGATGTTAATATTAACAACACTTTCACTTATACACTGGCAGTTGGTACAGGTGATACAGACAATGCATCATTTACAATTGCAGATGATAAACTTCAAATTAAAGTAAGTTCTAATTTTGAAACAAAGAATAGCTATAGCATCCGTGTGCGTTCTACTGATCAGGGAGGATTGAGTTTTGAAAAAGCATTCACAGTAAGCATTACTAATGTAAACGAAGCTCCAACGGATCTCTCTTTTAGTTCAACTACAGTTGACGAAAATGTTCCTTTAGATACAGAAGTTGGAACATTCACAACTACTGATGCGGATGCTGAAGACACATTTATATATTCGTTAGTTGAAGGAACCGGAAGCGATAACAATACTTCATTTGCTATCGTTGGAAATAAGCTACTGGTAAAAGAAAGTCCTGATTTTGAAACAATGGATGGCTTCAGTATACGCGTGCGTTCAACAGATCAAAAAGGGTTAAGCTTTGAAGAAGTATTTACCATTAATATTAATAATGTAAACGAAGCTCCAATTGATTTTTACATAAGCTCAACAACTCTTGATGAAAATGTGCCTGCCAATTCAGTAGTTGGTACTTTGGCAACAACTGATGTTGATGAGACGGACAATTTCAAATATACACTTGCTGTGGGTGCTGGTGATGATGATAATTCATCTTTTAGTATAGTGGGAGACAAATTACAAATTGTTGAAAGTCCTGATTTTGAAACGAAGGATATTTATACTATTCGGGTAAGATCAACGGATCAGGGAGGATTAAGCTTGGAAAGGATTTTTGACATTACTATAGAAAATGTTGAGGAAACCGGAATTGCTGACAAAAACGAATTCTCTTCTGCTATTCAGTTGTACCCTAACCCTGCGAAAGAAACGGTGATGATGAATCTGGAAGGATCTGTAACGGTTCGCATACTGGATCTTTCAGGACATGTTGTAAGACGAAATCAAGTGAATAATCAGATCATCAGTCTTGAAGGACTTACTGCCGGAATTTACATGCTTGAATTCTCTCAGGATGGAAAGATCGGAATGAAAAAGCTTGTAATTGAATAGATTTATTTAATATTTAAATATTTCAGAAAAGGATGTAGGATAACCTATGTCCTTTTTCTGTTAAAACATCTTATAATGAACACACAGTCTTTGCCACCATTCTCCTGCTCGATTTCTTCAAACGTTCCGGAACTTTTATGGAACCTAAAAGGCACCTTAGCTATTACCACCTACCAGGCTGGCAAACTTATATTTATCAGTTCAATAAATAATAAAGAAATAATCCAGCTCCCACGCCAGTTCAATAAGGCAATGGGTTTAGCAGTGCACCAGAATAAGCTAGCTGTAGCTACTCAATATGAAGTGCAAGTATTAGCTAACTCCAATGACCTTGCAAGGAATTACGGAACAAAACCTGGATCTTATGATGGGCTTTATCTTCCTCGTGCTACATACTATAGTGGAGAGATTGATCTGCATGATATGGCTTGGGGAAATGAAGGATTATGGGCAGTGAATACAAGATTCTCCTGTCTGAGTTTAATCAATGAAGATTATAGCTTTAAAAGCAAGTGGATTCCATCATTCATCACGGATCTCACTCCTGACGATAGATGTCACTTGAATGGTATGGCAATGGATAAAGGGAAACCAAAGTATGTAACAGCTTTAGGAACGACCAATAGCCCTAAAGCCTGGAGATCTAATGTCCTAAATGGCGGTGTATTGATAGATGTGGAGTCTAAAGAAATTATAGTAAAGGGCTTGCCAATGCCACATTCACCAAGACTTTATGATGGAAAGTTGTATGCCTTATGCTCTGCTACGGGTGAATTAATATGTATAGATACTTCTACAGGCAAGTATGATGTTGTTACTAAATTAAATGGTTTTTTAAGAGGCATGTGTAAAAAAGATGACATACTTTTTATCGGTTTATCAAAGATACGTCAGACCTCTAGTACATTTCGGGATTTGCCGATAACCCGGGAGCCTCTCTCCTGTGGCATTGCAGCAATTCACCTTCCAACCGGGAACAAGATTGGATATATTAATTATGAAAACAGTGTAGAAGAAATTTATGATGTACAATTCTTAGAAGATCTCCGAAGACCGGCTATTCTCAATACACTCAGAGAAGAACACCGCAGAGCTCTTGTAACAGAAACCAATTCTTTCTGGTCAATAAATGATTAGTGATACATCTTTAATGATTTACAATGGGAATTTTAGAAAATCCACAAGCCAAAACTGATTCATTTATCCATAGCAGAAATTTATACAAAGAAACTCTATAATTGCCACAAAGAAACCTATGCTTCTAAGATTGTAGGACATCCTATATTACTCTTTAATTTTCAATAAAATGAAAATCATCACAATGCTGCTATTTTTAAACAGAAAAAAGTAATTGACATTATAACCAATGCTATTGACAAATATAGACAGCGATAAAATTAGCCGCCATTATTGCCTTTCTTATTTAGATTAACCGCTCCAGGACACCTTTGCGCTTTACAATATTCTTATAATCCCACTGAATTACTTTTGATTTCTCAAGCCAGCGTTTCAGGTCTTTTTTATTAACTTGCTCTACGGATGTATATCGAACTTCTGCAGCTTTAAAACTTCCTTCCACCTGCAAGCCATCTTCTTCAAATGATTGTCCACTCCAGAACAATAACCGGACACAATTTTTCAACTTACTATAACCAACAATAGGATTTCCGTTTAAAAACCATACAGGATGTCTATGCCATATTTTATTTTCAGCTTCAGGCAAATTGCGATTAATTTCCTTTGCCAGCAAATCGCTGATCGCTTTATCTTCAGCAGATAATAAATCATTGTATTCTTGAGTATCTTTATTCATATTTTAAATTTTAATTCATACTTTTCTTTAAGATAAAATGTTCAAGCAGAATTCCTATATAAGGAGAGCTCTCTAAATAATGGAATCAATAATTATCAACACCAATTAGCCTTCCTCACTCACTTTAATTACAATTTTCCCCAACGCTTTACCATCGCCTAAACGCTGCAATGCCAGGGGAACATCCTTTAAATTATATTCAGAATCTATAACAGGCTTTACAACACCCTTTTTAATTAGGTCCAACAGAAGGTCCAAGCCTTTATTCGGCTCATGTATCAGAATACCCAGCTTCCTGTCATCAATTACAGAAATCAACGCTCCCAGAATACCCACCTGTAATAAACATGGTATAGTTCCTCCTATTACTACCAGTCTTCCGCCAGGCAATAAAACTCTTTTATATGAAAAGACAGACCGATCAGCAATAACATCAATTATACAATTATAACGAAAACCCTTTTCCACAAAATCCTCATATTTATAATCTATCACGTGATCAGCTCCCAGGTTGCACAACATTTCCAGTTTTTGATAACTATCAACGCAAGTCACCTCTGCCCCAAATGATTTTGCTATCTGTAGCGCAAAAGTCCCCACACCTCCACCGGCACCATTGATCAGTACTTTATCACCTGGCTTAATTGACACATCATTATACAGAGATTGTAAGGCAAGCACACCTGCCTGAGGTATTGCAGCAGCATGTTCAAAGGACAGATCAGAAGGTTTTAGTGTTAGCAATTTTTCAGGAACACAAGCATATTCCGCAAAACCGCCCCAACATGCAGATATATCTCCCATCACTTCATCTCCAGCCTTAAGATGTTTAACATTTTTTCCTATTAATTCAATTCTCCCGGCTATATCACATCCTATAATCTTATACTTAGGCTTGAATACACCGAATAATAACCTATATAAATACGGCTTACCTCTTAACAAATCCCAGTCCCATGAATTTACAGAAGCCGCATAAATCTTTACCTGCACTTCATTGTCACCTGGTACAGGTTTTTCTACGTCTTTCATTTGAAGAACTTCCGGATTACCATATCTGGTGTAGGTTATTGCTTTCATAAAATTCATGATGGCTTCAGTTAATCATTAATTAAATTTATTGATTCACGGCTTTTAATTGGGAAATAGATGAAAAATTATGATGTTCTGCTAAGTCTGTAAGATAAGGAATTTAGTTGACTGAACAACACATAAAAATCTAGGACACTGAACAATATATACTAAAAATCTATTGTCTATTGAAATATAACAGCCCAATCAATCATTTAAAAAATGTGGAAGCAGAATGAATTTAAAATGAACTAATCCTATTTCTCGGAATATGAAAAAGCCCCACCATAAGCAAATGTTATGGTGGGGCTTTTTCATATCTTTTTTTAATCTATTATTCTATTATAAGTTTCTGTGCCCAGGTATTTTTGCCATTAGAAAACTTCAGATAGTATATACCTGAATTAAGATCTGATATATCTAATGTCTTTTGCAATTGGTGTCCCATATCAATCTTACGAACTAATGATCCGTTTGCTTTTAATAAATCTGCGGATAAATATCCTACCTCATTGTTACTTTCAATTGTTAAAGAATCATCTGCTGGATTAGGATAAAATTTAACAGAAGCCTTTAATGCAGTGACATTTAAGCCCGATGTAACTGAAGTAAAATCTGCCTTTATTACTATTGGAGATCCTGTTAAGGTAATTATATTGGCAGTAAGCGCTTGCCCTTTGTTAGTAGTAGAATAATCCCAGCTATATACCATAGCTCCCGCTTCAGGAGTACCAGGAAGTGTATATTGAACAGAAGCAGATTCATTCCTATCTAGTTTTGTTTTCGCCCACAATACATAATAAGTTTCATTGCCCTTTGTAAATGCAGCTCCATCTGCTCCAGATGCAGACAAGTTAAGTGCTAGTGTTTTATCCGGATCATAAACACTTCCATGTATAAGCCAGGTAAGCGACTTTGTTGCAACTCCGGCAGGAGTAATTTTAGCTGTTGCAGGTGTTGCTGTATTAAGGTTATAAAACATTCCCATTAAATCCATTCCCTGCTTCGGAGAAGTACTAGCGGATTCATCAGTATCATCTCCAAGCTTGTATGTATATAATTGCACGATGTTATTCATCTGAGCCTTTACAAATGCTTTTACAACAAAATTTCGTTGTGCTTCAGGAGACCCTATCCATGTTGCATCCGAATATGTCTTTCTTGGAATATTGGTTTCAGTGATAATCCATATTTTCTCAGGATATGTAGTTCCATTATAACCATACTTATCAAGTACATTATTAAGTTTGTCTTTTTGATCCAACATGGCCTGAACTGCTTTATCTGAATGTCTGAAATAATCAAAATCACCTTTCGAATTGTTCCATGTTCTTTGGTTGTATTGTGGATATGAATGATAACTTAATACATCAAAGTAAGCACCGCCTTTTAAAGGATATTCTGTTGAAACTTTTCCTCCATCAGGATTATCAGTTACTCTGAGCATAGCATCTAAAAAGCCTGCATATCCTATACCACCTGTAGTCACATATAGATTAGGCTTTAAAGCCTTTACAACTTCATAGGTAATTCTTAACAAACGAACATACTGAGGTAGTGTAGCATTCAGATTGGGCAAATCACAAGGATTAGGATCATTGTCAAACCAGTTACCAGTCTCCCCTTTGTTTTTATCACCAAGACCGCTATAGGTAAAATCCGGTTCATTCCATACCTCTACAAATCTGATATAATCCCCATAGGTTTGAATAACTTTATATACAAAATTTGCATAATAGTTATTCTCATTTATCGGAGTTTTATTAGGATCACTAGCATCCCAGATTGGAAGATACATATTCTTAAACACCTGACTGTTTAAAGTCTTCGTGCCACATGTAATAGTTTCAGTAGATTGATGAGATGCTAAAATATCGCCGTCAAGAAACAAAGTAATATCATGCATTTTTTTATTCTCAACATAATATTTAAACTCGCTAAGCCTCACATTTATTCCATAATCTTCAACAAACTTATCATTAAGCTTTGGACGCATGGAATATAATCCTGCCTTTTCCATTAAGTCTGATAACAATTTGTCTGTAGGTGCATTATTATTAAATCCGCTGTAATAACCCGGGTTTGTACCATATGCAAAAATTCCTGAATATGGTTCAACAACATCATTGGCGGTAAATGTCGGTTTCTGGGCATAAGATGTGATTGAAAAAATCACAAATATCCATCGTAGTGTTTTAATCATGCAATAAAAGATTTAGAAAGAAAAACTAATTCAACTTAATAATCAGAGGAATAAATACAAAAGTGGTAAGGACCAATATTATAAACCCTTTGTAGAGAGCTTGATACGCCGCTTACATAATCTTAGTTGCCTTCTACATATTTAAGAATGCAATCGAATCTAACATTTGTCTGATTTTCTGGAACTTATAATTTAATAATTTTAACAGTGATTTTGCGGATAGTATTATCACCATTATTCTATCTGATTACAAGTTGTTTATTTTTCTCATGATCTCAAAATATTTAACGTAAAGATTTTCAATACAATACATTAGTTTTCAATTACACATTGTGTATTGCCAGATTCAACCTCTTCATTGGTTTTAACCAAATGCCCAAAACACGGTTTAATATAAGACACATAGGATCAATGAATTAATAATACTTAGGATCAAAAGTCTAGCTTATTTATTTATGTATATAAAAGGATTTGCTAAAGACATTCTCTTTGGAATAGCTGTAGGAGAAGCACTTGGGATACCATTTGAATCTATGGAAAGGATTGATATGTTTAAAAATCCTGTTTTTGATATGGTTGGTTTTAAAGCATATAATCAGCCTTCGGGCACATGGTCACATAGTAGTGCTCTCACTTTTTGTGTGGCTGAATCCATTGCGAATGGTTATGATCTGGAAACAACAGCTACAAATTTTATAAGGTGGAAAAATGAATCTTGTAAGAGTGCGAAAGGATATATTTTTAACAATAACAATTCAACTGTTAGAGCAATATCCAGACTAGAAAAGATAATAAATCAAAGTCAGGAAGGAAATCAATCTTTATTCTCTTACACTTCTGGTATTGACAATAGCAATGGTTCTTTGATGAGAATTCTTCCTTTATTATATGAAATTAGAGTGAAAAATATTAAAATTCAATTTGATATCATTTGGAACAATTCATCACTTACGCATAACCATATCAGGGCTGCCATGTGTTGTATGATTTATTTAAAAGTGGCAGAATACATTTTAAACGGTCATGAAAAATCAGATGCTTATCATCGGACAAGGCTTGACATAAAGGAACTTTGGGATGTTATAGGCTTTGATAAAAATGAGACAAAATACTTTGAAAGGTTAATTCAATCTGATATCAGTATTTGTTCCATAGAAAATTTAAGATCAGGAGATTATGTTATAGAATCACTGGAAACCTCACTGTGGTGTTTATTAAAATCTGATTCATACAAAGAGGCTGTGCTAAAATCAATAAATCTTGGTAACAATACCAGCTCTATCGGAGCCATCACAGGAGGGCTGGCTGGTCTATATTATGGTTATAAATCTATTCCTGACAACTGGATTGAAAAACTCACAAAAAGAAAATATATTCACGATCTTGCTAATCGACTAGACTTAATGTACTCATAAAGCACTAATTCATCTTAAGAAAAAGCTATTTCTGTTGTTTGAGACTTTTCAATTCATTTTGAAGTGAATCATTTGCAGCTCGCAATAAATGATTTTCTTCTGTTAAATTTTTAATCACACTAAATGAAGTGTTACGGCTACTTTCTTTTTCTTTCTTACATTCTTCCAATTTTAAATGCTCTGTTACTGCATAAGCAAAGACACCAAGCACTGCAAAAATGATGATTACCAAAAGTGAATTCTTTTTCATAACTTTCTAATTTACTTCAAATGTATTTTAATTTTATCTAACCAAAAATTAAAAGTTAAGTTACTTTCATTTTTCCAGAATTGAATCATTATCCATTATACTCAGAATGCCTGCCATCCCTCCACCTGGCGCCATCCATATCATAAGAGTTTTTCCATTTAAGTACGCTCCTTCTTCAACTTCAAGCTTTTCCTGACTAACTTTTGACTCTGGTATATCTTTATATAAAATGTAATTGAATAATTTTTCTCCCAATACAGACAAATCAATTTCTAAAAATCGCTCCTCTTCATTTGTCATGGCCCCTATGAACCATTGATTTCTCTTCCTTCTTGCTAATACAATGTATTGTCCTACCTCACCTTTCAGAAACTTTGTTTCATCCCATGAAGCAGGTACAATCTTTAAAAACTCTGACCCTGGCTGTCCATAATAAGCATCCGGATGATCGCATAGACTTTGTAACCCACTTTCATATACAACATACATTGCAAGCTGACTACATCTTGTCCCTATAGCCATTGGCTCCTGCCATTCCGACCTATGTTTGTCAGCAGATACATTTCGAAATGCACCAGGAGTAAAATCCATCGCACCTGCAAGCATTCTTGTATATGGTATTGTTACATGATGAGAAGGCATTGTATTAGCCCACTTGTTATACTCCATTCCCCTAACACCTTCATGAGTAATTAAATTTGGATAAGTTCTGGACAAGCCGGTTGGTTTATGGGCTCCATGCATATCGACAAGCAAAAAATTCTCAGCAGCAAGCTCCGTTACTTCAATATAAAAACAGACCATCTCCTGATCATCTCTATCCATATAGTCCATTTTTATTCCTTTAATTCCCCATTGTCTGTATAGTGGAAATGCTTCCTGCATTTGTCGTTTTACACAATTCCAATTGAGCCATAAAAGAATACCTACATTTCTTTTCTTTCCATATTCTATTATTTCGTGAAGATTGAGTTCCGGAATAAATTTTGTAATATCTGCATCTGTATCATCATGACTGCCGTACCATCCGGCATCTATAAGCATATATTCAAGGTTAAATAAACTTGCAAAATCTATATAATACTTGAAGGTATCTGTATTCATACCTCCGAAAATTCCTTCCTTTTTAACCACTGCATTAGACCACCAGTCCCAGGCATATTTACCAGGTTTTATCCACTCTTCAGCATTAGTAATCTTTGAAGGATAATTCAAATGGTTCAGTAGGTTTGACTCAATTAATTTACCGCCATGATCTCCCGTCATCACAGCCCTCCAGGGAGATTGAAATGAACCACTTTTTCTCACAGCTATCAGATCATCTGAACGACGAGATAATAGGCTATACATAGATTTTGTCTCAATATCCCATTTCAGATAACTTCCGGAATAATCAATGAGAGCAGCTTCTGTAATTGCAATAGCCAGGTGTTCATTTTGAGCTAAAAATGGTAAAGCTATTAATCGCTCAGATTCCAATTCAGAAATTCTCTGCTTATGATACAACTCCTCATAATTAGTAGCAAACGAATTAAGGTACATTGGCCATAAAGTCAGGTCTGAAGCTATTAACGAATAGTTATTGTTCTCATTGATTATATGAAATTCGTGCGTTTCACTTTCAGAAAATTTATAGCAGAAGGCCAATCCTTCATTATATGCCCTTACAATTATATCGATATGATATCTGCTTCCTAAACGATCCTGACAATGCAAGATGATTTGATTGTATGTCCCAACTGCCTTACTGGATTTCCCAGAATATAGATTATAATTCTCCCTTGAAGAAATACGTTCAGTATTTCTTATTTTCAAATGCTCACCTATTTTTCCTTCAGTAGTATCAAAGCCTCCAAGACTGCATCTAAGGAAATTCTTTCTTTGATATTCACATAAAAGAATCACTCCGTTTTGCGACTCCTCAATATATATACTTAATCGCGTATCAGGAGATTCAAGCTTCATATTAGTTTATTTTAGATTTTAGTATGCATATAAAATTTACTCAAGCTTTAAAACTCCAAACTTAAAAGTTTCTTCTCTTGTATTGCATTTATATACTATGAATTCTGATTCGCTTTTTTTAATTAATTCAGAAATCTTTATGAGTCCTATATCATCGGTACTATCAACAACCTCCCTTTTCTCATTGCTCTGTTCATCAATAGTACAAACTACCGTCATGCCATAGTTGGAGTTTTTAAAATGTAAAATCTTTTTTTGTCCTGGAATATTTCTGTTGTCATCTGAAAATATTAATCTGATCTTTCCATTCTTCACCGATTTGAAGTATGAACAAAATGGTATAAGGCTTTCTTTCCCATCCTGCTTTTTTCTTACTACCATATGACGTTTTATATTTCCATCTTTATCCAACTCTATAATTAAAATATTTCTAAAATAAATTTTTGTCTCTGAAGAACCACCAGCCATAAAAATACCACTTGACGAATAGTATACAGGAAGCATAGGAGTATTGCTAGGAGAATCAACTGATATATCTTCTGAAAAAATGTAGGAATTGCCATTTTCCATTACTGTTATATCCTGCAATAAGAAATCATTTGAGATTGTATAACTGTCCTTCTTTCCTTCAACATCCGTAAACTCAGGACCGAAATCACTTGTTATAATTTTTAATTTAAAAGGTTCAGATGTATTTACTCTTCCATAAAAAATTCCAGACTGTTTCTTTTCTATAGTTATTGTTTGCCAATCTTTTGGTCCTGTAACTATTCTGTTATTATAAAAACCACTAATTATCAAATCATCTCCCTGAGATGTCAGTTGAATTTGCCTGATTTCTTTTGACTCTGGCTCAATTTTAACCTGCTGTAAAGATCCTTTCAAAAGAGAATACAAACGATATTCAAACCCTTTCCCAAAATCGCCATTAGTATTTTCTTTCTCCTTTTTGTTCTTAATCAGAAGATGCCAGTTTTCAAGTCTATCAATTTCACATTTCAGAATCCAGTAAGATTCAGAAGGAAGGTCTAATTTTATTTTATTAGTTACCTCAACCTGAAGATTTTTATTCAATACAAAGGTATAGAAGTGGGTAAGGTTCTTTCTGGCCTTAGAATTCTGATTATGAATAAAGAGTTTATCATTCTTTTTAATTATGACCACTTCCACAGGATCTTTTCCTTCAAGAAAAATTCTTCCTAATTCTTTATAAGGCTTGACTTCACCTGTCTTAGAAAGCTGAGCAAACAGAAAAATCTGTTCTTCTTTATCAACACAAGAGGCAAATAGCAATTCTTTACCATCAAAATTGATAAGCTCTTCTCGCCTTACTTTTTTGCCCTCAAAATATGGAGGAGGCAATTGGCATTCAAACTTAACTTTAAATGTAGTATCAAATTTTCCAGGAACTTTTCATGTTTTATATAAGAAAATTCTGGGTAAGGACCAGAACCAGATCCTTTAATAGAATATATTCCGTTATCAGTCAGAGTAATTAACTTTCTCAGCATTCCATTTACGGGTTCATGCTGCATATCGCCCCATAAAATTTTTTGACCGAATAAATGAGACTGTGAAAAAGTAAATAATACAAGAAGTAAAATAATTATACGATTCATAAACTTTTAAAATGTTTCAAAACTAAGAAGTAATCAATAAATAACCTCTTAAAACTCCCATCCTGCGTACAAAAATATTTCTATTTTTTCATCCTTTTACAATAAACCCACGTATAAATTCGATGAAGACAAATTCCGGAATTATGAGGAAAATTTATACTCTTTTAATTTTAATTGCCTTGACTCTTTCATCCTGTATTACAGGAGGTAAAAACAAAATGAGTCATAAAAAAGCATCTTCATCGGGTGCCGTAGCATCCGAGAGTAAAAATTCATCGAACAAAAAAGTGAGGGCCAATTATCGCTCTAACAAATATCATCCTAGTGCATCAACTTATGAAAAAGTTGAAGACCCTACACTTCGCGCGCACAAAGATTTAAAGGAATCCAGGAAATACAAGAAATATGAAGCTAAGAGAAAAAACTCTCAAGCTCAATACCTGAATACTTTAAATAAATCCAATAAATACAAGGATTCCAAAGTAAACAGTGGGAAGTTCAGTTTTTATTAACAGATTAAATTGGATGAATAAATTTTACAATATGAAAAATAAGTTAACAGTCAGCGGGATTATGCTGTGCCTCTTATTTTTTGCATATACGGGGGTGTTGGCTCAGGACATTCAATTTAGTCAGTTTTATAATGTACCCCTGTTTATAAGCCCGGCATTTGCAGGAAGTGTGCATCAACCAAGAGCAACGATCCACCAGAGATTACAGTGGCCAAAGCTCGACGGAAAATATATTACATCATTTGCTTCATTCGACACTTACTCACCAAAATACAATAGTGGATTTGGTGTTTATGCATTAAAAGACTGGCAAGGATCCAATACCATCAGCTCTACGGAAATAGGATTTCAATATAGCTATGAGTTACACATCAACAGTCAGCTTGTTTTCAGGCCAGGCTTGCAACTTGCAATGATTTCCAGGTATATAGACTATGCAGACCTAAGATTTCCCATTCAGTTTAATGATGAGCAGGGATTCTTTGACCCAAATAACAACTATGCAGGTGTTCCAAGAAAATCATTTGCTGACATATCTGCTGGTGGTGTATTTTATTCTAAAAATTTGTGGTTAGGATTTTCAACACACCACATAAACACACCTAACCAAAGCTTTTACGGAGATATAAGCAGATTACCAGCCAAATTTGCTGTGCTAGGAGGTTACAAATTTCTCTTCAGCAATGATAAGAAAAAATATTACACTGATGAGGACAATGAAATAAGTCTTACTCCTACTTTCAATTATAAATCTCAAGGTAAATCAGATCAGTTTGATCTTGGTCTTTATGGGGTTTATAACCAGTTTCTCGCAGGTGGATGGTACAGGGGTATACCATTTAAAAGGTATGAACACAGGTTCCAGAATAATGAGTCAGTTGTAATATTTCTTGGATTTAAAACAGCTGTCGGATTAAAGTTCGGTTATAGCTATGACTTTACAGTTTCTAAACTCGCCATAGCCAGAACCGGAGGATCGCATGAGTTTAATCTTACTTATGTATTCACTAAAAAATTAAAGAAGAAAAAACCGATGCGTCGTATGCCATGCCCAAGTTTCTAATACTTGGGCATATTTATTTATTCTCAAATGAAATTCAATTTCGATTTTAAAGAGCTATTACTTGTTGGTTGTTTTGTTAGCTATCTGTCAACTGGTTTAGCTCAAAAAATTCAGCCTATTGTTTCAGGAAAAGACATACAACTACTCGAACACCAGGCTGGCAGTTATTTTTCACTGGAGAAATACAGTCTGGCAGAGCCTTTATACTATAAATTAGATTCCCTTAAGCCAAACACTCCGGACTATGGCTATAAACTTGGGGTCTGTTATATCTATAACAACAAGGAAGATAAAGCACTTCCTATATTCGAAGCCGGATTAAAAAAAGCTTCATTATACCCCAAAGCTTTACTCTATTACGTTGCAAGAGCCTATCATCTCAATCACAAATTTGATGAAGCCATCAAATATTATGAGCGTTATAAAGGGTTTGTAAATAAAGAAGGGGACAAAAATAAAGTTACTATTATTGCTAACCTCAACAGACAGATTGAGATGTGCAGAAACGGAAAAGAGCTGATAAAAGCTCCCCTACCGTTAGAAGTTTTTAATCTTGGACCAGATATTAATTCACCATATCCTGATTATGGCCCTGTTGTAACGGCTGACGAAGAACAGGTAATCTTCACCTCCAACAGACCCAATACAACTGGCGGATTGAAAACTGAAGATGGCATTTATTACGAGGACATTTATATATCCCAAAAAACGACCAACGGATGGACTTCAGCAGTACAGATGCCAGAACTGAACACGACGGGACATGATGCAAGTAAAGGTATTAATCCTAATGGTGAAAAGATGATTATATACCGATATGGAAAAGATAAGCTTTTATCTTCTGCCTCCGGAGATTTGTATTTATCAGAACAAAAAAATGGCCAATGGCAGAAAGCAGAACGAATGGCAGATAATATCAATTCCCCAGGTTGGGAACCTTCTGCAAGTTTGCCAGACGATGACAGGATAATTTATTTTGTGAGCAATCGACAGGGCGGTTTGGGAGGTACAGATATTTACAGCATTAAGAGACTTCCAAACGGTGATTGGGCTGAGCCATGGAATCTTGGCCCTGTAATTAATACACCATATGATGAAGATTCTCCATTTATTTCTCCTGATGGTAAAACATTATACTTCAGTTCTACAGGTCACCATTCTATGGGCGGTTATGATATTTTTATAACCAGATTTGATGATATAAAAAAACAATGGACATCCCCGGAAAATGTGGGCTATCCAATAAGCACCGCACAGGACGACCTTTATTTTAGCTGGTCTGCTGATGGCACCAGAATATATTTCTCAAGTGTAAGGCCGGGAGGATATGGTGACAAGGATATTTATTATGCTTCTATTAAGAAAAACAACAATAATGTTCTGATATTAAAGGGTAAAATCTTAGATGCCAAGGATCAGAAACCGTTAGAAGCAATAATCAGAATAAGTGATCCAGAAACCAACGAAACAATTACAAACGTAACCACCAATAGCACTACAGGCAAATATATTGCAGTATTGCAGACTGGGAAAAAATATAGAATTACATTTGAATCTAGTAATTTTCAAATAATTACCGAAAATATTGATTTATCAGGGTCAAATAATTCAACAGAACTCGAAAAAAATATAATACTTGAAAAGTATTAAGTTAAATATGTTAAATTTAAGGTATTAAAAAAAAACTATCGGAATTTAAGCAATGAAGTGCCGAAAATACATTCTGGGATTAAGCATTTATTTATTTTTATTGGTCCCCTATACTACCAATGGTCAATACAATCATATTGGAGAAGAGTATAAAGAAGTTGAAGCGCAAGCTAAAGAACTGATGATGAATGAACAGTTTTATCTTGCCCTTCCCATCTATCATTATCTTGACAGTCTGCTTCCCAATAATCCAAAATACATTTATCCATTGGGAGTTTGTTATCTGAACAAAGTTGAAGAGACAAAAGCACTTAGCTATTTTGAGAAATGTCTTAAAGAACCTTCTAAATATCCGGACAGACTTTATTATTATACAGGAAAGGCATATCACTTACAGTTGGAATTTGATAAAGCGCTTACCAATTATGAAACCTACAAGTCACTTCTTGTAGCTGCAAAGAAAAAAAGTAATAAGACTCTTTTGAAAGAGGTTTACAGAGATATTGAGATGTGCCACAACGGTAAAGAACTCATAGCCAAGCCTCTTGATATTAAAATTACTAATCTTGGCAGTGCAATCAACTCTCCTTTTCCTGAGCATGGACCAATTTTATCTGCAGATGAAAGTGTTTTGATTTTTACCTCTGGAAGGTCAACCACGACAGGCGGAAATATTGACAAGGTAGACGGTCAGTATTTTGAAGATATCTATATATCTCATAAAACGGATACAGGCTGGAGTGCTCCAGTAAGCATTGGAGACAGCATCAATACAACTGATCATGATGCCAGTATTTCACTATCAGCAGATGGACAAAAACTTTTACTGTACAAATCTGAAAAAGAATATTTTGGTTTAAGCTCACAGGGAAATCTTTACGTAAGTGAATTAAAGGGAATGCACTGGACTAAACCAGTAGTATTGCCATCACAAATATGTACCAAAAACTGGGAACCAAGCGCAAGTGTTTCCTCGGATGAAAAGTTTATGATTTTCTCTAGCAATCGTCCTGGTGGTTTTGGAGGTCTTGATTTATACATCGTTAAAAAACTTCCAAACGGACAATGGGCCCTTCCTATGAACCTTGGGGGAGTAATCAATTCACCATATGATGAAGATGCACCCTTTATCCACCATGATGGTAAAACATTATATTTCAGCTCCAATGGACATAAAAGTATGGGAGGATTTGACATCTTTATGTCCAAATTTGACTTATCAACCTTTAGCTGGAGTGAGCCAGAGAATATTGGTTATCCTATAAGCACAGCCCATGATGATATGCATTTTTCCTGGACCGCAGATGGTAAAAAAATCTATTTCTCAACTACTCGTCCTGAAGGTTTTGGAGATCGTGATATTTACTATTCCGAAGTATATAAAGAAGCAGCAAAATTGGTGGTACTAAAAGGAATCATATCAGACTCTTTAACATCAATGCCTTTAGATGCAACAATAAAGGTATTGGATAGCAAAAACAATGAAGTAATCGGAATTTTTAATTCTAACAGCTCCACCGGCAAATATATCGTCATCCTTCCCGAAGGAAGAAATTATAATTTCTCAATTACAAGTCAAAACTACAATGTATGTGCTGACGTTTTGAATTTTTCTAATCTTGAAAAATTTGAAGAGATAGAAAAAAATATAAAATTGTGTCCTAAATATAAGTAACTAGGGCACAATTTTCTTTTACATTTTTTTACCTTTTTTTTTACTTTTCTCTCCTTTAAGCTCTTAGATTAATTAAATATTTTATTAGACAAAACAACTATAGATTCTGATTTCCGTAAAAGGCTGTAGTAATTGTGTCGAATTTATCCATACACATTATTAATTTATTTAAGAGGATATTTGAGGATATATTATTGTCAAACAAAATACTACTAACATGTTTCCGGGAGATTTTAAATCGAACAAATTGATCAAAAAGAGGATTAAATTCTCACTATTGATCTTGTTTTCGTTTATTTTCTTTTCTCAGGGGTTTTCGGAGGGTACAAAAGAGATAAGGCCAGCATCTGCGGATAATGGATATGTTGTACTTGATCCCGGATGGTCCCCTTTTGCAACTTATGGTTGCCCGACTACCAGCAGGTTAAATATAAGAATCTGTAACATTGGTGAAATAGTATATTTTGGTTTTAACCAGCCAAATAATGACGTTAGATTCAGAATCAAGGACTCAAGTGGAGTTATTGTAGTTCCTCAGACCACTGTCCCAAGCGCGGGGGCTGGTTACATTTCCTCATACAATAGGGCAGTTGCTGGTCCTTCAGCCATTGTAGGAACTAGCGGATATAACGCAATGTCATTTACAGCTACACAAACCGGAGATTATTATATTGAATTTTTACTTCCAAATGGAAACCCAAGGAGAGAATTTGATTTGTTTGATATTACTGTAGCCTCTGCTGCCAATGTTCCAATAAAAGGAAGAATCTGGTCTCAGTCCTGGATGATGTCTACCAAAAGCTTTACAAATGCGTTCAAAGGTTTGATGTATATATACGCAGATGATGGTATCGTTACCTCTTTGAATTTTAATGGTATGCAGCCTTATGTGTTCGTTTTGAACGCTAACATGACCGGTACAGGAAATACCGGTAATCCTGATTTAGACAGACAGTCAAAAGTAGGTTCATCTACTTATCCTAAATATAAAGTGTTTCTTAACGATCCGGACCAGTCTTGTTTCCCTACTGGTCAATTTGGTAAAATTACAGCCCCAACAACAGTTTCGGGTTGTCCTCCAACAAACTTTTGTCTAAACGTATTTGTGGACAAACCAGGTTTCGCCCAGATCTTCCTTGACCTGAATGGCATTCCAGGCCATCAGGCAGGAACAAGAGACCGGGCAATTTCAGCAGTAGTTAACCCACCACGTACTTGTATTCCATGGGATGGAAAAGATGGTTTAGGTAATAGAGTAACAACAGCTGTAACCATCAGAACTCGTACCGATTTTTATAATGGACTTACGCATATCCCTTTATATGATGTGGAAGGAACCCCTAATGGTTATATTGTTAATCTTGTTCGACCAGTTACTGGTATACCTATAAAATTATATTGGGATGACAGAAATATTCCCGCAGCTAACGGAAGTCAGAACCTGGCAGGATGTAACAACCCTTGCCATCAATGGACGTGGTATGGTTCAGATAATACAGCAAGAGATTATGGTAACAGAAATACAGTCAACACCTGGTGGTACGCAGATTCAACTTCAGATGTAACTGACAATACTGTGCCTCCAGGCATTGTTGTTGATGCTGACACTAGAATTCCGGATTCAAAGGACAATGATTCGACAATTTGCGGATCTGTGGGTGCTTATACACTTAGTGGTCTTGTGCAAAATGCTGGTGGAGGTATGTGGACAACAACAGGTACAGGAACATTTTCAGATGTAACAAATATGAACGGAACCTACACTCCTTCTGCTGCAGATAAAGCGGCAGGATTAGTAAGGATTATTCTTGTTTCTACAGGTAACGGTGCCTGTCCATCTATAAGAGATACCTTGACACTGAGGTTTCAGGCAATTCCTTCTGTTATAGCAGGTCCCGCAGTTACAGTATGTTCCAATAACCCTCAGGTTGCCCTGAACGGCTCCGTCCAAAATGCTACTGGTGTAATTTGGAGCAGCTCAGGAACAGGTACATTTACACCTGCTGCAACCAATCTGGTCGCCACTTACATTCCTTCAACTGCAGATATTGCTTCAGGAAATGTTTCTTTGACACTTACTTCTACAGGTAATGGTGTTTGTCCTGCGACACAAAGTGTTACAAAAATTGTAACAATAGAACAAGCTCCTACAGTAAATGCTGGGCCAGATCAAACTATATGTGCAGGAGGAAATGCAACTTTAGCAGCAAGCGCTACTAATTATACAACTATAGCCTGGTCCGGTGGAAATGGTACATTTTCTCCTAACAATTCAAGTTTAAATGCTACATACATTCCACACAATTCAGAAAAATCAGGGTCGGTAACACTTACGTTGACAGCTACTAAAGTTGGTTGCGCTACAGTTACTGATCAGATAAATGTGATCATTCAACCTGCGCTTACTGTAAATGCAGGTGCAGATATTTCTGTGTGTAAAAACAACCCGACTGCAAATCTTTCAGGTACTTCCACCAATGCTACGACCTATACCTGGTCAGGAGGCGCTGGTACATTTTCAAATGCAAATGCATTAACAACTACATATACTTCAACTACAGCTGAAACCAATGCTGGCCCTGTAACATTAACACTTACAGCTTCTAGACCAGGTTGTCCATCTGCTACAGACCAAGTGCAGATATCATTCACTCCATCACCAATTTCAACTCCTGGTCCAGGAAGTACAGTTTGCGCAAACAATCCAAACGTCACACTTAACGGATCTGTAACAGGAGCTACTGGTGGTAGATGGACTGGAGGTTGTGGAACATTTATACCAAACGATGTTACGTTAAATGCTACTTATATTCCATGTGCCAATGAAGTGTCTAGTGGTTTAATTTCTCTTACACTTACCACAACTGGCAATGGAACCTGTAATGCCGTTTCAAATTCAACTCTTATACTTGTAGAGCCGTCTCCTGTAGCTAATGCAGGATCTGACAAATCGGTTTGTGAAAACAAGCCGGATATTGCTTTGGCAGGCACTATTACAGATGCTACATCTTCAACTTGGTCAGGAGGAGCAGGTTTATACCAACCAAGTGCTACTGATTTAAATATTACGTACATTCCAACTTCGAATGAAATTGCTTCAGGATCTGTAGTATTGACTCTAATTGCTAACAGAGCTTCATGTAATTCACATTCAGATCAGGTAACGATCAATTTTACACCTGCACCTGTGGTAAATGCGGGGCCGGATCAATCTGTTTGTGCTAACAATGCTGTTATCAACTTAAACGGTACTGCAACAAATGCAGGTGGGACAATCTGGTCTGGAGGAGCGGGAACTTTCACTCCAAATGCTTCTACTTTAAATGCCAAATATACTCCATCTGCAGGCGAAATTGCTTCTGGAACTGTAACACTTACCTTAAAATCAACACTTAATGGTAACTGTAATGAAGTTGAGGATCAGGTAGTAATAACAATAACAAAAACTCCAACTATTGATGCTGGCACAAATCAGACTGTTTGTGCTAATAATCCTGCAGTTAACCTAAGCGGAAAAGTAACTATAGCAGCAGGAGGTACATGGTCTGGAGGAAGTGGAACCATAACACCAAATATAGATTCATTAAATATAAGATATGTTCCGTCTGCTGCTGAAATAGCAGCAGGAACAGCTACACTTACATTTACTACAAGAGGGAACGGTAATTGCCTTCCGGTTTCTGATCAGGTTTCTGTAAGCATCACCCCTGCTCCTACTGCAAATGCAGGAGCTGACAAATCTGTTTGTGCCGATAGTCCAGCTATTTCTTTAGCAGGTTCTGTAACAGTTGCAACGGGTGGTACTTGGTCTGGTGGAATGGGAACATTTACACCTAACAATACTACTTTAACTGCAACCTACCAACCAACTGTTTCTGAAATTAATTCCGGTTCGGTAACTCTTACTTTGACAACTTCCGGAAATGGAATTTGTAATCCGGTTTCAGATCAGATTGTGATATCAATAACTCCCGCTCCAACAGTAAATGCGGGAGCGGATCAAGTCTTATGCGGAGCTGTTTCTTCAGTTACACTTTCTGGCAATGTAACAGGATCAACAGGTGGGGCATGGACAACATCCGGAACTGGAACATTTGCTCCGAATGCCAACACACTTAATGCAAGTTATGCTCCCTCTGCAGCTGATAAAACTGCTGGAAATGTAACTTTAACATTGACTACAACTGGTAATGGGCTATGCCAGGCGATTAAGGATCAAGTTGTACTTTCCTTTACAACAGTTCCTACTGTAAATGCGGGGCCGGATCAAGTAGTATGTGCGAATGACCTACCTATAAAATTAGCAGGTTCAGGATCAGCAGCAAATTGGACAGGAGGAAGTGGAACATTTACTCCGAATACAAATACTTTAAATGGCACCTATATGCCATCTGCATCAGAAATTACCTCTGGTACAGTTACTCTTACTCTTACGACAATCGCTAGCGGTGCCTGTCCTGTAGTTTCTGATCAGGTTAAAATTACAATTCCGGCTGCACCTACTGCCAATGCAGGCGCTGATTTTATAATGTGCGGAAATTTAACCAATTACACACTGAGTGGAACCATAAACAGCGCGGCGACAGGTGGTTTCTGGACAACTACGGGAACAGGCTCCTTTACTCCAAACGCTTCAACATTAAATGCAACATATACACCTTCCACTGCAGATAGAACTGCAGGATCTGTATATTTGATATTATCCACTACAGGAACTGGCATATGTTCAACTACCAGAGATACAATGCAGTTGACAATATCACCAGTCGTAACAGTAAATGCAGGTCCTGACCAAACCCTTTGTGCAAGCCTTACAGGAATTCAGTTAAATGGTACTGCAAATAATGCAACAGGAATAACGTGGACAACTTCCGGAACAGGTTCATTTACTCCAAACGCTACAACATTACTGGCAACATATACTCCGTCATCAGCGGATACAGCAGCCAAATCAGTTACATTAACCATTACTTCTTCCAGCACACCTACTTGTGCTTCAGTTACAGATAATGTAACAATCCAGTTTACACCTGCTCCAGTAATAAAAGCTGGACCAGATCAGACTCTATGCGCGAATGTTGCGACTGTACAATTAGCTGGTTATAAAGCTAACACCACCGGTGCTAGATGGAGTACTTCAGGTAGCGGAACGTTCTCTCCTTCCTTTACAACTCTTAATGCTTCATATATTCCATCTGAAGCTGATAAAGGTACTTCAGTTACATTGACACTTAGCAGCACCGGAAGCGGAATTTGCAACGGAACATCTGATCAAGTAGTTATTAACCTGAATCCAACACCTACTGTAAATGCAGGTTTGGATCAGACAGTTTGTGCTGATACTTCAGCAATCAACCTAAATGGTGCAATCACAGTTGCAACGGGAAGCGTCTGGACCTCAGATGGAACAGGTTCATTTGCGAATTCGAATTCTCCAATTACAACTTATACTCCATCGGCAGCAGATATAAGTAAGGGAATAGTAGCATTTACGCTTACTACCAATGCCGCAGGTGCTTGTTCACCAGTATCAGATATCGTTGCGGTAATTATCACTCCTGCTCCGACAGTTAATGCAGGTACGAACAGGAATGTATGTGCCAATAATGCAACACTTACCCTTAACGGATCTGTAACTATAGCATCAGGCGGCACATGGTCTGGAGGAACAGGAATATTCATCCCGAACAATTCCGCTCTGAATGCTACGTATAATTTATCTGCTTCTGAAATAAGCAGCGGCAATGTAACATTGACTTTAACGACAACCGGGAACGGTTTATGTAAAGCTAAAACCAGCCAAATGACCATCAATGTAGGGGCATCTCCGACTGTAAATGCAGGCCCTGATCAATCTATTTGTGAAGACCTTATGGGAGTTACACTTGCAGGCTCATTTACTGGAACTGGCCTGGCAGGCGTTGAATGGACAAGCTCAGGAAGCGGTGCTTTCTTTCCTAACCAGGTCACTCCAACTGCGACATATGTTCCTTCGGTGTCAGACAGAGCTTCAGGAAAAGTAAGGTTATTATTAACTACAACAGGAAACGGAAATTGTAATGCTGTTGTGGATACAATGAATATTACAATCGCACCAGCACCTAAAGTAAATGCAGGAGCTGATAAGATTGTGTGCGGAAACAACGCTGAAATTAGCCTTCAGGGAACTGTATCTATTGCAACAGGAGGATACTGGAGATCAAGCGGAACAGGAGCCTTTACTCCTGATACAGTTTCTTTAAATGCATCATACATTCCTTCCCCATTAGATATTTCAGGAGGAACCGTTACCCTTACACTAATTTCTTCAGGAAATGGTTTGTGTAAGCCTGTTACAGATCAATTAGCGGTTACCATTACACCTGCACCTACAGTTAATGCAGGAGCAGACAGAACAGTATGCGCTAATAATTCTAAAATTTCACTTAGTGGTGTAGTTAATGTAGCTACAGGGGCAACATGGACTACCAATGGAAGTGGCTCGTTCTCACCTGACCCAAACAGTCTGAATGCCACATATACTCCTTCTGTAGCTGATAATACTGCAGGTTCTGTGAAACTTATCCTTACTTCAACCGGAAATGGTGATTGTAATGCTGTTTCGGATACAGTAAACATAACTATTACACCTGCTCCTACTATTGAAGCAGGAACAAATCAGACAATTTGCGCTAGTGGTACAGGCGCGCCATTGAATGGAACAATATCAGTTGCAAGTGGTGGATCATGGAAAACTTCAGGATCAGGAACATTCAGTCCGAATGCTTTCAGCACCGTTGCGACCTATGTTCCTTCTGCAAATGACACCATCAAAGGAAAAGTAACATTGACGCTTACTACAACAGGTAATGGAAATTGTACTCCTGTTTCAGACAGTTTATCCGTAACAATTCAAAAAACTCCAATAATAAATGCAGGACCAGATGAAACAATATGTGCAGACAAAGAATTCCTGCAACAATCAGGTGGAGTAACAAATGCAACAGGTGCAACATGGACTACAAGTGGAAATGGCACATTTACTCCTGACAATAATACACTTAATGCAATTTACAACCCTTCTGTTGCTGATCTTTCAGGAACTTCACTGGTACTTACATTAACATCAACTGGTAACGGTGCGTGTCCGCCTGCATCAGATCAAAAAGTTTATACTATCAATCCGGTACCGACAGTAAATGCAGGTGCGGATCAATCTCTTTGTGCTAATAACTCCAATGTTGTTTTAAATGGAGTTAAAACTATTGCTACAGGTATATTATGGACAAGTTCAGGAGATGGAACATTTTCACCTGACAACACATCTCTCAATGCAACTTATATTCCATCTGCAGATGATATTGCCGGAGGTTCAGTTGCATTAACACTCACAACAACTGGTAATGGAGCTTGTAATGCAACATCGGATCAGTTGAATGTAACTTTAACTCCTGCTCCGACCATAACAGCAGGTCCTGATCAAACAGTTTGTGCTAACAATTCAAATGTACAGCTTAGCGGAGATTATACAGTAGCTACAGGGGGCACATGGACTACATCAGGCACTGGTACTTTCACTCCATCCGCAGACGATAAGAATGCAGTTTATAAACCATCTGCACAAGATAGAACCAATGGAAATGTAACACTTACGTTTACCTCAACGGGAAATGGGAATTGCTCAGTAGTATCTGATAATATGACAGTTACTATAACTCCTGCGCCTACGGTAAATGTTGGTCCAACTATCAACATCTGTGCAACTACGACAGGAGTTCCTTTAAACGGAATCATAACAACTGGTGCAACTGGCGGAATTTGGGCTACTGGTTCAGGAGAAGGTACATTTAGTCCTTCAAACACAGACTTGAATGCAACATTTATGCCTTCTGCAAACCAGATTGCAAATGGTAAGGCTAACCTTACACTAACAACAACAGGATTTGGAAATTGTAAAGCGGTTTCAGCTAACCTTGTAATTAATATATCTCCACTTGCAATAGTAAATGCAGGACCTGATGTACAGGTATGTGCGGGAGCTCCAGGTATAGCACTTTCCGGAACAGTTAAAAAAGCTACTGGAGGTACATGGACAACCTCTGGAACAGGAACATTTGTTCCGGATCCTACAGCATTGAATGCAACTTATGTTCCTTCAGCTGCTGAAAATGTAAACGGAAGTATTATTCAATTAACACTTACCTCAACAGGTAATGGTTTCTGTACACCAGTTACAGATGACATGACTATAAGCTTTAAAATTACTCCAGTAGATGCAGGACCGGATCAGCAATTCTGTTCAAATATGCTACCAGTGCAGTTAAATGGTTCAGGTAACGGAACCTGGTCAGGGGGCTTGGGTACATTCTCAGATTCTACTTCATTGAGTGCAACTTATACTCCAACTGCAGCTGAAATAGGCACAAAAGTAGAGTTGATATTAACCGGAGCAGCCTTAGGATCTTGTATCGCAGGTAAAGATACCATGGTAATTGATTTGCTACGCGGACCGTCAATAGATGTAGGAACTGATCTGTCTATATGCGAAAACAATCCTGTCGCAAATATTACTGCAACATATGCAGATGCAGACGGCGTTATCTGGAAAACAGAAGGTAATGGAACATTCTCTAATGCATCTTCTGCATCGACAGTTTATACTGCCTCACCTCAAGACATTATAACAGGTGTTATAAGATTGTTTGCAACAACAGTCAATACCAATATTTGTAGACCTGAAGCTGATACTCTGACACTTACCTTTACCCCTGCTCCTGAAGTAGATGCGGGTAGTGATATTACTTCTTGTGCAAATGCAGGTGCTATTAATATTAAGGGTATAATTACAGGAGCTACCGGAGGTTCTTGGAGTATAATTTCAGGAAGCGGTTCTTTCGCAAATGCAGCAATGGTTTCAACAAGTTATACACCTTCTCCTGCAGATATAAATAATGGAAGTGTTACATTACGTTTAACATCAAATCCAACAGACAATTGCAGCACTGTTTTTGACGATCTTGTTATTAATATAGGTACTGCTCCTACTGTAGATGCTGGAAATGATGAAACCATCTGTGCTGATGCAAATAGTGTTGTATTGAATGGTTCTGTTCAAATCGCATCTGGAGGACACTGGACAACTTCCGGAAACGGTATATTCAGTCCTAATGATAATACTCTGAATGCTACCTACATTCCTTCAGCTGATGATATTAACAACCTAGGTGTAACCTTGACTCTGACATCAACCGGAAATGGTACATGTACCCCAGTATCGGATAGTAAAGTAGTTACAATTAATCCTGCACCTACAGTAAATGCAGGTCCAAGTCAGATTGTTTGTGCTGACAATACCACAATTACATTGTCAGGAAGCAGAACTGTGGCACTGGGCTCTATCTGGACCAGCACAAGTGGAGGTTCTTTCGCTGATCCTAACAGCTTGAATACAACCTATACTCCTACAGCAGCAGAGAAAGCGGCAGGATCAATAAACCTAACATTAACAACAACCAATAATGGATTGTGCCATGAAGTTTCAAGCACAGTTTCCATATTAATTACTCCTATACCAGTTGTTAATGCAGGACTGGATCAATCTGCCTGTGTTGATGTTAATACTTACCAGTTAGCCGGAAAAGTTAAAAATGCTCCGGCTGGAATCTGGACAACATCCGGATCCGGATCATTTGATGATGCAAATGCTCTTAATGCAATATATACACCGTCTTCAACTGACAAAACTAACGGTAGTGTGACATTAACATTTGCTTCGGCAGGTAATCCCCTTTGTAATGTAGTAAGTGACCAATTGGTACTAAGCTTTACTAAAGCACCTACTATTACTGCCGGATTGGATCATTCAATCTGCGCTGACAAAGATACAATTCACATTGCTGGAGCTGTAACAGTAGCCGCAGGTGGAAAATGGAGCAGTAATGGAGATGGCTATTTTGCACCAAGTGCAAATTCCTTAGGAACAGTTTATTACCTTGGAGATTCCGATAAAGGACAAACTTCTGTAACACTTTCTATTATCTCAACAGACAATGGAACTTGTAATGCAGTTACTGATAATCTCCTAATAGATATTGCACCTAAACCTGTGGTAAATGCAGGACCTGATCAGACTATATGCGCAGGTCAGGCCAATGCAATCCTTTCAGCATCTGTACTAAATGCAACTGGTGGTATTTGGTCTACTACAGGAACAGGTACATTTGCTAATGGAACGTCTTTAAGCACTACTTATATACCTTCACCTGCAGACAACGAAGCCGGAGGTGTAATTCTTACTTTGAATTCAACAGGTAACGGATTATGTAATGCTGTTTCAGACTTTATTGTAATCAATGTAATTCCATCTCCATCTGCTATAGTAAATGCAGGAGCAGATATAATTACATGTAAAGATCTCAGATCAGTAAAATTATCAGGTTATGTATCAAATGCTGGAGGTGGAATATGGTCAACTTCAGGTACTGGAACATTTACTCCTGATATCAATACACTAAATGCTTCCTATACTCCATCATTGGCAGATAAAGCAGCTGGAAATTTTGTATTAACCTTAACAACTGCGAATAACGGCCAATGTAGCGCAGTATCAGATGATATGAGTGTAACATTGACACCTATTCCTGTTGTTACTGCAGGATCATACCCTGACATATGCGGATTACCTCAGGCCTCCATTTCATTAAATGGTAATGTTACAATTGCAACTGGTGGTATATGGAAATCAAGCGGTTCTGGTGTATTTGCAGTAGATGCTGCAACACTGACTGCTACCTATTTCCCATCAAAACTGGATATCCAAAATGGTGTTGTAGGTTTAACATTAACCTCAACAGGGAATGGAACTTGTGCTCCGGTAATGCAGACTACTCAGGTGAAAATTATACAGCCACCAGTCGTAGATGCAGGAACAGACAAATCCTACTGCTCTGACATTGTGACTCTTGTATTAAGAGGAACATCTCAGTTTGATAATGGAGTTACCTGGACAGGAACTGGATCAGGAACATTTAATCCTAATAACAAAGTAACTTCAATCTATTCTCCTTCGGATGTAGATAAAACTGTAGGAAAGGTAGTAGTAACGTTAACTGCTGCAGGAAAAGGAAGCTGTCCTGCAACTTCAAATACTTCGGTAATCACTATACTTCCTGCTCCACAGGCAGATGCAGGACCTGATCAGACAACTTGTAATATATTGAATTCTTATAGCCTGAATGGAATACATAAAAACTCTACCAGTGGAGCTTGGTTTACATCTGGTACGGGTTCATTCGACGACTTTAACAAACCTGATGCAATCTATTTCCCTTCTGATGCCGATAAGACATCTGGTGCTGTAGACCTTGTATTTATCACAACTGGTAATGGAATATGTAAATTCAGTCAGGATACCATGACACTTTATGTAGACAAATCTCCAATTGTGAATGCTGGAACAGCAATGATTTGTGCTATTGAAGATGGTTCACAGCTTGCCGGGGATATTAAAAATGCCTCTGGAGGTAAATGGTCTACTTCAGGAACAGGAGTATTTGCAATAAATGCCGCTGACCTGAATGCTAAATACTACCCTACTCTGGATGATTTTAATAAAGGACAGGTAGTTCTTAAACTTACCTCATTCATCAATGGCGCTTGTCCTGCTGTATCTGACAGTACTGTGTTGAAAATTGATCCTCTGCCAATTGCAGATGCGGGAAGAGATCAGTTTGTATGTAGAGGAACAACTATAATCCTTGAAGCTAAAACCAGTCCAGGTATTACTTATGAGTGGAAAAACAAAGCAGGCACCATTATTAGCACTGATCCTGTCTTTAGTATAACTGCTGCCAGTGATTCATCAATTACTCTGACAGTTAAAGATTATAAAGGATGTCCTGCACTAGATAGCATCAATGTCGGAGTATTTGATTTCAACAACTCGAAATTTGATATGCTTGATCATTATTGCTACAGTGATACTTTGATCATTCACTCTCTGGCAAGCGGACTACCTGCTGTTCCTGGTCAATATCAGTGGTATAGAGACGGTATCATTTTAAATAGTGAAAACAAATCTGCCATAGCTCCTCAAAGCGATGGTTTGTTCAGAGTAGTTTACGAATATGGTAATTGTTCTACTGAAAAGACAACCAGTGTAACTAACCCTCCTGCTCTGACAAGACAGCCGGTTCTTGGATGTATAGGTACTACATTGCCAATTACAATTGTATCTGATGTTAACAATGTTGACTATTCATGGATAACTGGAGAACAAGGTAGAGATCTTAACTCCATTAATGTTCCGGTGGCTGCTGATACTAATTATTTCAGAGCAACTGTCACAGATATTCTTGGTTGCAATAGTACTGACAGTGTTATGGTCATAGGTATAGAAAGACCTGTAATCAATCTTTCTGATATGGTTTCATGTGCAGGTCAGACAGTGACATTAGTTGGTACACCTTCTAACATGGATAAATTTGCACCATTCGTTCCAGACTATGCATGGTTTAAAGATAATAATGACATCCATGTTAATAATGATACACTTAATGTAAAAGAGTCTGCACTATATGTGGTTTCATTAACCATAGGTCAGTGTACCACCAATGACTCCGCTAAGGTATTCTTCAATGCAGTACCGGAGTCTAAATTACCTGAATTCACTAAACTTTGTCCTGAATATGGAGCGAAAGTGACACTTGATGCAGGTTATAATGTAAACTACATATACAAATGGACATCAGTAAACCCTGTATCAGACAAAGACACTAGTAAAATTGAAGTACCTACACCTGGAACATATTTTGTACTTATAACAAATAAAGAAAACTGTTCTATAACTGATACCATATTAGTAAGAGATCTTTGCAATCCTCGTCTGGATGTGCCAAATGTGTTCACACCTGGAAAACATGAGACACCCGAAAATGAAAAATTCAGAGCATACGGAAAATATGTAGTCAATTACAAGATGATGATTTTCAACAGATGGGGTGAGATAATATTTGAAACAGGAGACAAAGATGAAGCCTGGGATGGGTATTATAAAGGTCAGTTAATGCCTATCGGAACATACCCATACATTATCACATATGAAGGGGAAGATCCGGAAAGCAGAGGGCCGTATAAAAAAGAAGGTAAAGTAACTTTATTAAAATAAAATTCTTTAATTGTAATAAAAAAGAGAGGCTGTCTTCAAAAGAACAGCCTCTCTTTTTTATTTGTAGTGTTACTACTCAACGAAACTCTTATAATGAGGATTGATAATGAGAAATGGAAATTTGATTCAGATCCACTCAATAGTTACTCTTTTTGCTCAAAAATTCATTCTTTTCATTTAAATGTCGATTCTATCTGCCTGACTATTGATTCTATTGATAAGAATCTTGAATCTTCTTCATTAAAATTTCGCTCATTTTATCCGAAAATTGAATTTTTCATACTGAATATTTATTCTTTCTACCCGAAAATTCGAGGTATAACTCGAATTTTGACTCTTTTAGAATCAATTGGTAGGTTAAAAGAGTCAAAATTGGGGGATATAGATTGAGAATTATAATTAAAAGCGAAATTCTAGCGGAAATCATATTAGTGTTAATAAAACTCTTCCCTTCTAGAATGCTTTCGGATTAAAACAAGAAGAAAGGCAGATTATTCAACAGACCTTAACCTCAACATTGCCTTCCCCAATGACCTAAGATCTTCTTTTTGCAATAAGTCATCTTTGACATGGTGATTTCTAAAGCAGTACAAATGAATTAACAATGGTTTATTTTCTGTAAACGTTGGTTGATCATCAGAAAATCTGAATAAAAATATAGTTTCAGGATCAGCACCCGGGCTTATTGACTCTTCTGTTATCAATTTAAACCAGTAAGGATCTTTAAACAAGTTACCGGTACCTGGAACCTTGCAAGTGACAACAAGCCTGTCTATTATCTCCCCATTAATCGGGTGTGGAAAATGAGTAAGCAACTTAAGATTATTTTTTTCACATGAAAGACTTACTTTGTCTCCGACAAAATGATGAGGAATTATATCTCCTGAAATAAGTCTTACAAAAAACAAGCGAAGGTTAAATGCATTGTTCCTCCTTTTGTCTGTAACAGAATGAACTGATATCGTATTCCAATAGCCTTTTACAAGGTCCATATTGGTTAATTTATCAGTATAGTAAACAGTAAAAATTCCCCCTATGATAAAAGCTGTAGTAAGAGAATGTCCGGCAATGGAAGGTCCTTTTTCCCAAGCCACTAAAGCATACTGGAGCACAAAAATTGTGGTTAAAGAAACTGCCATATAAGTTTGCATGTTTTCTGACCTGTACTTCATTTTGTAATTGAAATAAGGAGAATTATTCATGCAGTTATTAATTATAATGATCCATACTGAAACAGAAATTACAAAGTGTAAAAGAAATACCGGAAAAACCTGTTTAAAAATCCAGAAGTCATACAATCCATGTGTAATGCTGCCCAACAGGAAAAACACTGGAAAGGAAATCCAGAGTGGGAAATTTTTGAATCTGTATTTACTTAACACAAAGCCATATGCAACTATGGACGATGCAATCATATGAGATGGCACGGAGGTCATTCCCCTACCTTGTACAATTCCTGCAAGGTCTCCATCGAAATACAAGATATTTTCAACAAACGCAAATCCTAATGCGCTGAGACATGCATACAGGATATAATCATACGCTTCATTCAAGTGCTCGGAGAAAAACGCAACTAGCAGGAATAGAGGTATAATCTTAACCAGTTCCTCAATAGCACCTATTCCGAAAATGCAATACAGTAAATCATTCCAGAAACTTCCTGTTCTGTCAAAAGATAAATAGTATCTGAAAAAGTCATAAAAGAAGAATGCGAGGAATGTAAACGTCATTCCATATAAGAGCGTCAACAATAAAGGAAACCAATCTTCCTTTTCATAAATATCAATCCTTATAATATAAAACAACCAGACAAGCATGATTCCCAAAGCAGCTAAAAAGCCTGTCCATTTAAAATCTTTGAATGAATGGGATAGGACTTTTAAATAGTATTTGAAATAATCCCCATTAAGGAAATAGAACTTTGTTGCCATCTGAAAAGGCACAAACTTTTCAGTTTTGGCTGTGTATAGTAATTTTTTTACCCCTTCTTCGTCATTATACTTTTCGAGAAGTTGGGTATATTCTTCAAATGCTGCATTATAAAAAACATCATTGATCTGAATAGCCTTACTAAAGACCTTCTTAGCCTCAAGGGTGTCACCTATCTTCAGATAAGTAACAGCTAAATAATAATTCAGATAAGGTAGATTTCTGTTGCTTACGCTATTAAAATAAGATATGGCCGAAGGTAGACTATCTGAAAAGTATTTGTATAACCCTATAGATAACCTGGCCTGATCTACATAAGCAGAATCACTAAAATTTAGTCTGTCAGAAAAAAAATTCAATAATGTATAATCATCTCTTTCATAATACCTGTTATTCTCTTCCCAAGACTGAGGTATTCTGAAATGGTTCTGAATACATTCAAAATTAAGATCCGGATCAGAAAAAGATATTTCAAGTTTTCTGATATATAAATCCTCCTTTTGATTCAGATCCTTTACCGGCAAATATTCCTCATCAAAAGCTTCTGTCGGACTTTTTATTAAATCAGGTTCTTTTATAAAAAAATTGATTGCAAAAAAAGAAAACAACAGCAATATCAGTGACAAGGAAAGTGACCTGACAAAAGGAATTTTGAAAAATTCCTTCTTTTCATTTTTATTAATGTGATACAGGTAAAATATATAAACTCCCCCACCTAGCAAAACCCAGAAATACAGTGAACGTCCTACAAAAAAAGTTTTTTTTCCCTCAGCGAAAAGCAAAAAAGGCCAAAAACACAATGTGATAAACGTAATTATTTTTTTGAAATTCATTAATTAAATCTTCGCTAATTTTCCTAAATTAATACTTTCTTTGGCTAAATTTTTTCTGAACTCAGAAGAATATTTACATCAAAGGGAAAATATTAAAAACAGGCAAATTTGTTGAAATTGAAGGACTATTACAAAGTTTTACATCTTTCATCCACAGCTTCTTCGGAGGAAATTAAAAAAGCATACCGAAAACTTGCTTTGCAATTTCATCCTGACAAAAATTCGTTCCCTCAGGCTAAGGCTGTATTTCAGGAAATTAACGAAGCATATGATGTACTTAGTGATCCGGTTAAAAAAAATAATTATGATTTCCGGTTAAATCAATCATTTCAGCCAAAGACTACCTATTCAGGAGAAAAATCAAATACAGACAACCACAGACCTTTTCATAAATCGCCTGGCAAACAGAAATTTAAAAACAAAGACCCTTATAAAAATTATGCACTCAAAGGAAAGTTTTTTTCCTCTTTTGTATTCTTTTTCTGTCTCATCCTTTGTATCGATTATGTGATTTCTCAAAGATATGACAACACAATCGTAGAAGACATTTCACGCTTCGAAGCCAAAACTTCAAACTACACGGATCATTACAATCATGAAGTCCAGAGTTCTAAAATCGATTTCAATTTTAACTCTGAAACAGCTAATTCCATAACTCCTTATGATACAATCAGTGTAGACATCACTCCTATCTTTGGTATTGTAAAATCCTGCCATCCAATTTCAGACGAAAAATTAAATTATGCTGATGGCTTTTCAATCTACTACCCTTTTACATTCTTAATTCTTCTAGCCATGGCAGCAAGTTGTGCCTCTTTGTTTGTAAAATCCAATGAAACAGGATTTTCCCTGTCAATATTATCTATGATCTTATTTATAATAGTTCAATTCTTACTGGCCAAGAGCTGATTATTTTTTTACTTTATCACCAAACACTTTTTTGAATTTTTCAACCTTGGGTTTGATTACATAAGTGCAATAAGGTTGTCCTTTATTCAGATTGAAGTAATTCTGATGGTAATCTTCTGCAGCAAAGAATTTGCTTATAGGTACAATTTCAGTTACAATAGGACTGCTGAATGCTCCTGATTGATCAAGTTCTTTTTTATATTTCTCAGACAATTCTTTTTGTTCTGCATTATGATAAAATACCGCTGAACGGTATTGCGTACCTTCATCATTGCCTTGTCTGTTAAGAGTAGTAGGATCATGTGTTTGCCAGAATACCTCCAGCAGGTCTTTAAAAGAAACTACTGCAGGGTCATAATAAATCTGAATCACTTCAGCATGACCGGTGTTGCCAGTGCAAACTTCTTTATAAGTTGGATTATCAACTTGTCCTCCTGTATACCCGGATACAACTTTCTGCACACCTTTCATGTCTTGAAAAATTGCCTCAACACACCAGAAGCATCCTGCTCCGAATGTGGCAGTATCTAAATTCGCCATTGGGTTTATGATTTCTTCTTTAATATTAGAATTATTTGCCGGCACCTTTGATTTTGCACATGATGCCAGACAAAAAGCAAATAGCAGAGATGCAAATGAAAGAAATTTTAGTTTGTCCAACATAGTAATTTTTGATTATACTTTGATAAAGTACAGCTAAAAGATAACAATTATCGGACATTTTTTTGTTTCTTTCAATTGGTTTTATTTGGAATGAGTCATTCGTTTGTAGGCCTCACGCATTTTATCCTGAGAGTACTTTAATTTGTACATAATAAACATCAGGAAAAAAGCTATCTGAAGCTTGTATATGCCTTTTTCAAGATACTTCTTTGCAGAAATCAGAACATGCTTGCTTACAATCTTGAACTTACCGTTACTTTTGATTCTTTTAATCAACTCCAGATCTTCGAGAAAATATAGCCTTTCGTCAAAGCCATTGCAGTTTTTAAACTGTTCTTTAGTTACAAATAAACTTTGATCACCAAATTTTACATAATCAGAGTCAAATCGGGTAAACCAGCAGTTCAGCTGCAAAAACCAGTGATTATGATCAACCTGTAGCCTGAAGCAGCCTGCAGAATAACCATCCTTCACTGCAAAAATAATATCGTCGCAGAAACCTTTCGGAGGAAAAGTATTAGCATGTATGAAATAAAGAATACCTCCGGATGCGCGGGCTGCAGCATAATTCATTTGTGCCGCCCTTCCTCTTACAGGACATTGCAAAACCCTGACGCCTTGCTGACTGGCAATTGTTACAGTCTCATCATCACTATTGCCATCAGCTATTATGATCTCCTGCAAAAGAGAGGTGTTTGCTTGTCTTTTAAGGTACTTGATTAATCGTCCAATATTCTCCTCTTCCTGAAAAGTGGGAATTATTACACTGATTTTCATAGAGTTTAAAATATCAAAAATAACATTGATCCAATCTCAATGTTTCCAAAAGGTTAACCATTTAGGGAAAAGTGGTTAATGAAAAATAAAAAACAAAAACAGACTCCAATAGTATAAAAACTCTTATCCGAAACGATCAAGTAAATCCTGTTTCTTTGCTGGAGAGACGTCAATTTCAGAACCATCAGACATTATAACCTGTCCACCTTTACCCTTCCTGTATCTTTTAATAAATTGAATATTGATCAGATGAGATTTGTGTACACGCATAAAATCATAGTCTTCCAATAATCCTTCAAAGTGCTTCAGCGTGCGGCAAATAAGCATCTTTTTTCCTTCTGCTAGAATGATATCTGTAAAATTATCATTTGCCTGGCATCTGATGATGTCTTTCACCTGAACTACTTCAAACCCCTCCATTGTCGGCAATACAATCTTCTGTAATTGCTTATTTGCAATGTTGATATTTTCAATAAGGATTTTAGTATGAATGAATTCTTTTGACTTTTCCCGCTGAGCTTTTATTTTATTAACCGCGGAAACCAGTTCGTCAATATCAATGGGCTTGAGTATATAATAAGCTGCACTGCAATTAAGAGCTTTCATTGCATAATTGCTGAAAGCAGTTACAAATACAGTTTCAAATGTTATCTCATTTACCTGTTCCAGCAAATCAAAGGCATTACCATATGGCATTTCTACATCAAGGAAAAGGATATCCGGTCTACACTTTTCAATAACCTCCAATCCTGATTTTACTGAATCTGCAAAACCTACAATTTCCACATCCTGACAATACTTTTGAATATAATGCGACAATGTCTCTCTGCCGGAAACCTCATCATCTACAATAACAGCTTTCAATACCATATCCGACCTTATTTTGTGCCGATTGTGATTATGACCTTCGTACCAGACTGATTGGCTGCATCCAGATCTTCTATCACAACTTTCATTTGTATTTTGTACAATTCATTAATTATTCCAAGTCTGCTTTCAATATTTTTCATCCCCAGAGAACTGCTTTCTTTTTGATTCTGAGTTTTAAGTTCTTTAGACTTCTTTCTTCCTATACCATTATCTTCAATAACAACCTCTATCCCACTCTGAACCTGAGAAACTTTAACTTTGAGAAATCCCTTATCCTCTTTATATCTTAATCCATGCCATACTGCATTTTCAATATATGGCTGAATTAACATAGGAGGAATTTCAATTTCCCTGTTGATGGATTCATCTATTTCAAAGGTATAATCAAACTTATCCGGAAAGCGTGAATGCTCCAGCTGAAGGTATAACTCAAGTATCCTAATCTCTGTGGCCATAGGAACAAAGTCATGCTGACTGTTTTCCATTACAGCTCTCATTAATTTTGAGAAATCTGATAAGTATTTGTTAGCAGACCTTTCGTCATTTTTTGCAATGAAGTTATTTACTGAATTTAATGCATTAAAAATAAAATGAGGGTTCATCTGACTGCTCAAGGATTTTAATGCCAGTTGCTGATTAGAAATCCTTCTTTTACGTGAACTGGCAAATACAACCCAGGAACTGCCAAATACCAACAGCAATCCGGATAACAATCCATAGATGATCAATTGCTGACGTTTCAATCCTGCCTCTCTGATCTTCTGATCTTTTCTCAACAAGTCAATGGTCTTTTGATTCAGAGCCATATCCTTTTCGAGTATTTCTAATTTCTTTTGTCTGGAAATAAGATCATCTTTTCCATATAAAAGATGATTCAACTCATGTTCTTTCTTTGAGAGAATAGAATCTTTCAGAGATACATATTCTTCATACAATGCCATTGACTTCATGATATTTCCGGACTCTTTATACGCTTTTGACAAAGCTTTTAACCCATCAGCTTTTTTTATAAGATCTCCTGATTCTTCAGATAACTGAATTCCCTTTTCAATATAAGGTACAGCATTAGCAGAGTTTTTTTGTTCAAGATATAAATTACCAACATCCACATATTCTTTAGCCAAAGCCTCTTTATCGTCCAGCTTTTTATTAGCTTCCAACGACTTCTGTTTAGCAATCAATGCATCATCAAGTCTGTTTTGATTACTGTAGGCGCGGCTAATATTACTATACATATCAGCTTTGGTTTTTTCATCTTTGCTTTCTTCAGCTATTTCTTCAAGTTTTTTATAATGTTGAATCGCTTTATTGTTTTTTTCCTGTTCCAGATAAACCTTTCCTATCCGGTTATTCGCATCAATGATGCCTTCCTTATTTTTATCCTTTTCCTCAATAGAAAGTGCTGCAGTATACTCTGCTAAAGCTTGCTGAAAGTTACCGAGTAAGAGATACAAATCTCCATTTTTATATCTCCATTTGACCTGTTCTCTTTTATTGGATTTACCAGATGCATCCTTAATCAACTGATTATTAATTTCAATAGCTTCTTTTATATTGTTACCATTTTCATATGAAAGAGATAAACCTATAAGCGTTTTATTTACAAGATCTGATTCTTGTAAATTTCTGAAGATATCGAGCGCTTTCAGAAAATTCTCCTGACCTTTTGAATAAATTCCCTGATTTGTATTTATTTCACCAAGCAATTTGTAACATAAACCTTCAATTTTTTTATCTCCTTCCTTAAGGTTTAAAGTCAAAGCTTCCTGAATATAATCAATAGCCTTTGCCGGATCTTTAACAGCTATTTTTTCTGCTTTATCTATAAGAGAATAAGCAGGATCCGGAGCCATTGAAGATTTACTAATAATTTTCACTTTTTTATCCTGTGCCTGAAGATGCAATCCTCCTGACAGCACAAGAATTATCAATGCTAGTTTCCGCATCACAATTCATTTATATCAATCAACGGTAAAATTACAAAATAATTGACTAACAGATTTTTACACAACTATAAATATTTTCACTAAGTCCTCTGACAAATTCCCTAAGTGGAACTGTCTGTTGACTCAGTTTAACTTTACGCATGTCTCTATTCCATATACCTTTCAGAAAAAATAAAACTCTTATGGATATGCTAATGAGAAAAAAGACCATTTTCCTGCTTACTACATTTTGGTTTGCTTTTGCCTGTTCACTTTACGGAAATAACTTTCTTTCGCTGTTTAAAAAGACAAGTACTAAGGAAGAATTAACTCCTCCCGATCCTTCACCTAAGCAAAAGAAGATTAAGGTAGCTCTACTACTGGATACCAGCAATAGTATGGATGGACTGATAGAACAAGCTAAATCACAGCTCTGGACTATTGTCAATGAACTTGCCCAGGCAAAGTGTGATGGCATAAAACCTACAATTCAGATAGCTTTATATGAATATGGTAATGATAGACTTAGCGCTATGGAAGGTTATATCAAAATGGTTACTCCACTTACTGATGACCTAGATAAAATTTCTGAAGACCTCTTTAAACTGACAACCAATGGAGGTAGCGAATTTTGTGGTCATGTAATACAGACAGCATGCAATCAACTAGACTGGTCGCCGGACGGTAACGATTTGCAGGTAATCTTCATAGCAGGAAATGAGCCGTTTAACCAGGGAGGGGTCCCTTATCAAAAGGCTTGTGCACTAGCAAACTCAAGAAATGTAGTAGTCAATACAATTTATTGCGGCCCATATCAAGAAGGGATTAATGGTTTATGGAAAAATGGAGCAGACATTACCAAAGGGAATTATATGAGTATTGAGCAGGATAGAAAAACAGTTTATATCCCATCTCCATATGATGATAAAATTTCTGATTTGAACACCCAATTGAATACCACATATATTGAATATGGAAATCTTGGAAAGGAAAAGAAAATAAAACAGGTAGAACAAGATGCTAATGCTGAGAAATACGGCAAAGAAAATAAAGTAAACAGAGCAGTGAGTAAGAGCACACATGTTTATAAAAACAAAAGTTGGGATTTAGTAGATGCTTCAGATGAAAAAGACTTCAAAGTGGAAGAAGTGCAGACCGCGGACCTGCCTCAGGAAATGCAGAACATGACTACAGATCAGAAGCAGAAATATATTGAGACGAAGAAGGCTGACAGAGAAAAAATCAAGACCGAAATACAACAGTTAAATATCCAAAGAGAAAAATATATTGTTGAACAGAAAAAATCTGAAACTCCTGAAAAATCGCTTGATAAAGCGATGCTAGAAGCTATAAAAAAACAGGCCGCTCAGAAGAATCTTACTTTTTAAGCTTACTATATTTTTATCTGGAAGAGAAAGGTGATTTAACCTTTCTCTTTTTTCATTTGAAGAACAAATACTTTATTTAGATAAATATATTTCATTAAGTTTCTCACTCAATAACCAACCTTGTTTTTTCAATACTACCATCTTTCATTTTTATAACAAGTAAATAAATCCCTGCAGGACATTCAGAGGTAATGCTTGCCCCTGGTGAAAGCTTCCATAGTTTACCATCTGTCGCATATAAGGTAAGCTCAGATATATCATCCGGATCGTTAAGATAAAATGTACCTGATCCGGGGTTTGGATATATGGCAATCATATCACTTGAAAAATGTTCTTTAGACAATGATGTGATATCATAGAAATAAAGGTACTCTGTGTCTTTGCGGTAAAAATAAGTTACAGGATCCCATATCTCCCTAAGCGCGCTAACCATTTTACCATTCTCCAGTACGCGTGTATTGAGGTCAGCAGGAACAGCAAGTGATTGGTTGTTCTGAAATTCTTCTCTATATTTTTCATAACCTGTTTCATCATAATAAACTTCAAGCCTGTCAATGTTATTAGAAGTTTGCTTAACAGAAAATTCATCATACTCCCACTCTATATGAGAAATAGTATCATCTGAAGTTCCAACACTGTAAGATGCAAGTTTCCTGTTTTGCCCGTCATAATTGATCGTTTGAAGTATAGTATCACTTGATGAAAAGATACTAACAAAGGAAGATAAAAGTATAGAATCAGGAATCAAATCATTATATCTATGAAAGCTTAGCTGGGAACGTCTTTCTCTCAGACTAGCATTTCCATTAAGTACACGATAAACTGAAATAGTATCCAATACATTCTGTTTGTATCCAAATTCCGTTATTTCACTAAGAGCAAGATCTCCGGCACTAAATGAATAGGTTTGTTTTTCAACCCTTACAACTTGTCCTTTATCATTTCTCTGATATTTCCACCTTATTGAAGGATTCTTAATGACTCTTTGTCCCTCTGAGACATCCCAGAAATTATGTTCCTTAAGGGCTCCATATGTATCATATATCCACTCTTCATCCTGCCTCCAATTGTCAACATCTGTCTGTTGCTGATTTCTTACAAAATAAACCAGTCTGTTATTTTCATCATATTCAAAGGAGCATGTAATAGTAACAGGTCTGGGATCAATGATGGATTGAAATATTGGAGGCACATCATCCAGCAATCCTACATTGGTTTTAACATGCTTCTTTACCCTTCCTTGTGCGTCAAACTCAATAAAATGATTGTAGTAATGAGCTTTTGTCTGGGTATGATATTCATAATAATACTCCTCTACCTTTGGAGGATGGCCATATAATGGTAGGTTCTTTTCATAGTAAAATGGTAGATCGGGCTCCTGACTGTAAGCTGAGATGGACAGAACTATAAAGATGAGCACAGCAAATAAAGTCTGGATTTTAATCCTATATCTGACAATAATATATGTAATATTTGTAAGGCAGTTGAGGGAGAGAAGTACCATGATTATATGATTTTTATAATTCAGAAGATTCGAAGTTAAATGATTGTAATTGTAATTATAAAATATTTTTTTGGATTTTCTTTGTTTACTAATTTACCCACTATTATATTAGCGATCTCATTACTAGTAAAATAGTAAAGAATTTCCCTTCCCTAATTGATGTTTTTAAAGAACCTGTAAAGGCTTACGCCTTTGCATGATACTCCTTTGTACCATGGTTCTTTTTGCTTTATTCCCACCAAAAGCAAGATGTTATATTAAACCCATTTTAACATGAAAAACACATTGTCGAGAAGGTCTTTTTTAACCATTGACAAAGATCAGGACCCCCTTTTAAAAAACATCAGCCCCCATGCCAGAAAGAGTAATGATGGCATTGTGAATGCCCGATCACAAGGCGACAATTGCACTACCACCACTTCGGGTGTTAGTCCATATACCGGCACATTTGGAAGAGCAGAGCTCATTCATCTGCTTAAGCGCACTATGTATGGGGTAAAAAAATCTGATTTGGATTACTTCACCGGAAAGCCTTTAACAGAGGTGGTAAATGAGTTGACAGGCAGCATGCCTACTGCAATTCCCCACTATCCTTTGCGGGAATACGATTCTACTGTAGGCAAAAATGGTGATGGTTCTGTAGATTGGGGTGGTGTAGCTCTTGGAAAAGAATGGGGCCGGCCCGAAAACATACTCTCCGGAAGTGGCGGCCAGCTAGGGATTTCAGATCCTACTGCCGATAATTTCTGGAGAGACAGATCTCTTCAGAAATGGAACATAGGTATTGCATTGAATCAGGGACGAAGTGTCTATGAAAAACTCGTCCTCTTCTGGCTCAACCATTTTGCCATGAATTCCATTACGCTTAATTACTCCCAACGATCTTTTCTTTACACAAAGCTTATCAGGGAAAATGTCAATTCTGACTTAAGGGACCTTGTAAAAGGAATCACCAAAGACCCTGCATACCTGATGTATCTTAACGGTCAGGACAATACTGTCAATTATCCGGACGAAAACTTTGCCCGGGAAATTCAGGAACTTTTTTGCATAGGTAAAGAAGTACCATTCGACAAAAGGTATACTGAAGATGATGTAAAGATTTTTGCTCGTTGCCTTACAGGTCACAAAGGCATTATCTTCAGACAAGGTGTCACTTATAACTTTTTGGGTGCTGATTATGGATTTCAGCCCTCCGATCATGACTATGGATTAAATAACAATCCTGCAAAGCCCGCAAAAAAACTATCTGCGTTCTACAGTAACAAAACAATAACTGACAGTACCCGGAATTCTGCCACTGCCGGTGACAGCGAATTAAACCAACTGGTAGATATCATGTTCGATGATACCGACAAAAGCATTGCTACCCTAACAGGTACTGAATTCCAGGGTTGGTCCAGAGCTGATATTGTTGCCGACTTTATTGTAAAGAAATTATACAGATGGTTTGTATTCTCATATATAGATGACAATATAAAAGCCAATGTAATTAAGCCTCTGGCTAACCTTTACAAGCAGAACAACTTTAAAATACTACCGGTAGTAAAAACACTCCTCTCAAGCCAACATTTCTTTGATATGCGACATAGAGGAGCTATGATAAAAACACCTTTTGATGTAGTCATAGGTTTACTGAGAACAACCAACGGAGAATCACTTGTTAATGCAACTGATGTAAAACAACGCTATAATCACTTTAATGCATTGCATCAGCAATCATTAGGCATGGCAATGGGTGCGATAGAATCTCCAAATGTTGCAGGATGGTCTCCATATTATCAAATGCCTCAGTTCCATGAACTCTGGATTAACTCTGATACATTACCAAAACGCCAGGACTTTGCCAAACGCTATTGTGGTAATGGAGGTGGAGGCACATGGTCTTTTGATGCATTTCAACCTACACTGAACCAAATAGAATTTTGTAAAACACTGACAGACCCCTCCGATCCAAATGCTCTCATAAATGAGTTGAGTGAATTGTTTTTAGGAATTCCTCTTACTTCCAATCAGAAAAGCACAATCAAGATGCAAACGCTGCTCACCGGACAGACTACTGATAACTATTGGACTCAAGCCTGGAATGCTGCAGCTGCTTCCGGTGCTACTACCCAACAGAAAAATGTAGTCACCACAAGACTAAAATCTTTATTTGACGTGCTTGTGAGGCTGGAAGAATTTCAATTAACCTAAAACATAACATACAAATCTATCAACTATGAACCGTAGAAAATTTATAAATAACGGAATAAAGGCTTGTGCTGCAACAATGTTTTTAGAACAAATCATGAGGAGCCAAAGTCTTTACGCTCAAAGTTCTTTTCTTAATGCTATCTCAGGCTCCTGCACTGACAACATTTTGGTTGTTGTGCAACTATTTGGAGGAAATGACGGCTTGAATACATTTATACCATTAGATCAGTACTCAACTTTACAAGGAGTAAGATCAAATGTAATGATTGCAGAAAACAATCTTAGATTTGCTACTGCTGTCAATAACGGTATGGCAACTCTTGGGAGTCGTAAAACCACAACGAGTAAATATGCAGACCTTGCATTTCATCCTGCTATGGAAGGGTTATATGATTTGTTTGAAGCGGGGAAAATGTCAGTAGTAATGGGATGCAGCTATGACAATCCTGACTTTTCACACTTTAGAGCTACAGATATATGGATGATGGGAGCAGACTCTAATGAGTTTCTATCATCAGGATGGATTGGAAGGGAATTGGAAAGTGTATATGGTGGCTATGGATTCCCGGATCCATCAGAACTACTTAAAAACGGATATCAAGATCCTCTATGTATCAACATGGGTTCAGTATCTCCACTTGCTCTGAATGACCTGACTGGTGTAGCTGCCGGAGTATCAGTTACGTCAATCACAAATGATTATCCCCTTTTAGGTGGATATGGTGATCTAGCCCCTCAAACTTGCGCAGGAGACGAGTTAACTTATTTAAGAAAGGTTTCAGTAGATACAGATAAATATAATGCACGAATTGTAAGCGCAGCCAGTAAAGCACCAGACAGCTCATTCCCTAAATCTCTGTTGTACGGAAATGACCGTTTGTCCACTGATTTAAGAAACGTAGCCAGGTTGATCAAAGGAGGACTACAAACACGAGTGTATACAGTTTACCAGGGAGGGTTTGATACACATACAGGTCAGGTCGGAGGCAACACATATGATGGTACACATGCAGGTTTGTTAAATAGCGTATCCAGAGCAATATCGGGTTTTCAACAAGATGTAGAAAAAATGGGTATCGCAGATAAAGTAATAGGGATAGTTTTTACTGAATTCGGAAGAACCGTAAGATCAAATGGCGGCAAGGGAACTGACCATGGGCGTTCCACTCCTATCTGGTTGTTTGGTTCCTCGTTAAAAGGTGGACGTTATGGTTCTAACCCTGTATTGTTAAATCCAGACACCAATAAAGTTGAAACACAAGTACCTATTCAATTTGACTACAGAAGTGTATATTATTCAGTATTGAAAGACTGGTTCTGCCTTACAAATTCGCAGCTGGAAGCTGTATTTGGGGGAGCTACTAAGACGGCCAAATATGCAAGTCAATACCATGACTTGTTCCGCACTGGTACAGTAACTTCTAATACTGATCCGTCCAATATAGAACGAATAGATAAGCTACATGATGTATTCCCGAACCCTATTGAGCAATCAGGTACCATTTCATTCAATACTACAGGTGGATCAATAACATTAGAGGTGATTGATACTAAAGGCAATAAGGTCAGATCATTGATGGATAAAGAAATAAGTCAGGGTTATCACGAAATGTCTTTTGAAAAGCAGGATTTGAAGCCAGGAGTATACTTGGTGAGAATGCGTAAAGATAATTATCAGTCAACCAAAAAATTAGTGATATATTAATTAGTGTGATTACATTTTTTGCTGGTGCAATGTTCCGAAGTTGTTGCACCAGCTTTCTTTTAAGCTGAAAGCGGAAGGCTTAAAACTTTTTTTAAAACGACCAAGAGTTCCTCAATACTCACATACCAATTATTCTTAATGACCAATCATAAATTGGAAATCATTTGGTAATAATAAAAATCATACAAATCATATCAATAGTCACAGAAGAGAGTGCTGTGTTTTCAGGTGCAAATGATTTGATCTACTATCAATGAATGATAGCTGGTTCTAAACAAGGCTTCTTTAGGTGGTTATTTAGGCTAAAAATACTCTTTACACAAAAAAATAGTCCGCACCCAGGTACGGACTATTTACTTCATAAGGATCTCCTAATTTATTCGAATTAAACTTTCATTACAATTATTTAGCTGAAATTGAAGGCGTAATAAGAACGAATTCAACTCTTCTGTTATTAGACTTTCCTTCCTTAGTAGTATTAGTATCTATAGGCTTAGACTGTCCAAAACCTCTTGACTCAAGCCTTTGGCTATCTATACCCATTTTAATCAATGCTTCTTTGATAGCTTTTGATCTGTCATCAGATAAAATTTTGTTCTTCGTCGGATCACCATCGCTGTCTGTATGACCTTCAATACTGAACATCAATTCAGGGTGTTCTTTCATAACAGTAGCAATCTTCATGATCTCAGGGAATGACTCCATTTTAATAGTTGCCTTTCCTACGTCAAACAAAATATTTCTGGTAACGAATTTACCTTGACTCATGATTTGATCATAAAGCGTCATACCTTCTTTAGGTGTACTTACAGAACAACCATTAACGTCTGTAACAGTAACAGAATATTGCCCCATCTTCAATCCGATTACATCTTCAGTAGTTTTTCCATTGCTCCACTGATAAGAATAAGGACCTACACCTCCATTAACTGAAATAAAGATAGCACCGCTGCTGTCACCGCAACATTTAACTGTCCATAGAGAGTCAATTTTAAGTGAAAGCGGATTAGGCTGTGTGATATCTACAGATACAGAATTAAGACAACCATTAGCATCACTTATCAAAGCAGAATAGCTTTCTGCAGGAAGATCAAAAAGGTCTCTTCCGTTAGTAGCATTGCTCCACTGATATTTATAAGGAGGAACTCCACCTTCTACATCAAGAGTAATCGATCCCTTTTTCTCTCCATAACACAATATATCTGTAACTTTGGCAATTTTTGTTACAAATAAAGGAGGTTCAGTAACTCCTGCTGTAATAGTGCTTATACAACCATTTCCTTCTGTAATGGTCAGTGAATAATCCCCTGCAGGGACTCTTATAAGATCCTGAGAAGTAGCTCCATTGTTCCACTGATAGCTATAAGGTGGTACACCTCCACTAACACTAACATGAATTTCACCTGAAGTATCTGCATTACATTTCAGATTCATGATAGCATCTAATGACTTCACAAGCATTGCAGGTTGCTCAATAGTAGTTTTAAGTGTTTTGCTACATCCTAAAGCATCAGTGATAGTCACAGAATAGTCTCCACTAAGAACATTCTGTATATTCTGAGAAGTCTCACCATTACTCCATTTAAATTTATATGGAGCAACTCCACCTCTTACAGATACGATGACTTCACCTTCACTAAGACCATTACATTTCATATGACGAACACTTTCAATAGCAGTTACTAGTTCTGCAGGTTCAGAAATATCAGCAGTCAGAGTCTCCATACAGCCATTATGATCTTTGATCTTAACAGTATAATTTCCAGCAGATAAGCCAGATATGTTCTTCACAATAGATCCATTACTCCAGTTATATACATATGGTTGAGTTCCACCAGTTACGGAAATATTAATAGATCCCTGACGGCTTCCCTGACAAGAGATGTTGCTTACAGAATCCAACTTCACGGAAAGTAAAGACGGTTGTTTAACATTTACTTTGATACTATTATTAGTACAACCATTTTTATCAGTAACAGTGAGGTTATAATCACCTGCTTCAATTCCGGAAATATCCTGAGTTGTAGCTCCATTGCTCCAGTTGTATGAGTATGGTTCAACTCCACCAGCAACAGTAACATTTATTTCACCAGAACTTTCACCAAAACACTTAATATCTTTTAGATTATCCAATGTAGCAGAAAGTAATTTAGGTTCCTCTATAGTAGCTTCTGCCTTTGCAGTACATCCTTTCGCATCCGATATCGCTAAATTATATTTACCCGATTTTAAATTCTGTAAATTCTGAAGTGAATCTCCACTATTCCATTTGAACTTATATGGAGCAGTTCCACCTGATACAGAAAGGTTAATTGATCCTGATTTTTCACCTGCACACATGTTACTTTTCACTGAAGCGATACTAGCCGTCAATAATTCCGGTTCAGATATTGACTCTGCAACTGTTTCAGTACATCCGTTAGCATCTATGATTTTTACTGAGTAGTTACCTTTGCTCAAACCAGTAATATCCTGACCCTTAGCGCCATTGCTCCAGCTATAACTATAAGGTGCCACCCCACCTTCAACTGAAAGATCAAGGGCTCCTTTATTATCACCAAAACAAGATAGATTCTTAACATCAACTATTTTTGCAGTCAGTACCGACGGTTGTTTCACCGTAACTTTCTCTGAATTTATACAGCCATTCTTGTCTGTAATGCTTATTGAATATGTTCCAGCAGCTATACCGCTCAAATCTTGGGTTCTGGCACCATTATCCCATACAAAATTATATGGAGGAACACCACCAGTGATCGTCGTGGTTATAGATCCTGAATTATTATCAAAACAAGAAAGGTTTTTAACTTCAGCTACTTTTAATTTTAAAGTAGAAGGTTGTGTAATATTAGCTTTTAAAGTTTGAGTACTTCCATTTGCATCTTTAATCAATACAGAGTAAGCACCCACAGGAATATTCGTAAGATCTTCTGTACTAGATCCGTTGCTCCAAGTATAAGAATAAGGAGGGTTACCACCGGTTACTGCAATATTAATTGCACCTGAAACTTCCCCAGCACAACGAATATTAGATACTGATTCTATAGTTGCCACCAAAGAAGAAGGTTCTTCGATAACAGCACTTACTGATTTCAAACATCCATTGGCATCTGTAATTAGACATGTATAATTTCCTGCCGGGGCTGCAGCTAAATTCTGAGCAAAGGTACCATTACTCCAGCTAAACTTGTATGGAGCAACTCCACCAGAAACTGAAACAGCAATTGCTCCAGTGTTTTCTCCATAGCGGATAATGTTTTTTACAGATTCGACTTTTGCAACTAAGCTTGTTGGTTGGTTTACTGTAGCTGAAATAGTTTTACCCAAACAACCATTTGCATCAGAAAGAGTGACAGAATATGAACCGGCCCCTACTTCTGTTAAGTCTTGAGTAGTTGCTCCGTTACTCCATTTATAAACATAAGGTCCTGTACCACCAACAACAGTGATGTTTACAATTCCACTTTTTTCGCCATTACACTGAACATGCTTCACAGACTCCAGAGATTGAGTTAATACAGCAGGGCTTGAAACCTTAGCAGATAAAGTTTCTATGCAACCTTTAGCATCTGTAATAGTTACAGTATAGCTCCCTGCTGATAATCCTTTAAGATCTTCAGTAGTTGCTCCATTACTCCATTTGAAATTGTATGGAAGGGATCCACCTTTAACAGAAATATTAATTGAGCCAGTAGTATCTCCATAACATGGAATATTTTTAACGGCATCAACTGAAGCTGTTAACATAGCAGGCTGATTAATCTCCTGATTTAAAGTGGTGATACAACCTTTTGCATCAGAAACCCTTACAGTATAGTTTCCAGCAGGAACGTCCATAATATCTTCAGTAGTAGCGCCGTTGCTCCAGGTATAAGAATAAGGACCAACACCACCTTTTACTGAAACACTGATTGCACCTTTTTTCTCTCCATAACAATTGATATGTTTTGCAGCTTCAAGAGTTACAATAAGAGCAGGAGGCGCTGTGATATTTGCGGTTAAAGACTTTAAACAACCATTGGCATCTGAAACTTTTACAGAATAATTACCAGCAGAAACGTTTGTCAAGTCTTCCGTTTTAGCACTATTACTCCAGGCATAAGAGTAAGGACTAGTACCACCCTTAACAGAGATATTTACTATACCAGTATTCTCACCATTACACTCAACATTTGTTATCGATTCGATGGAAGTAATGAGAGTAGTTGGTTGAGATATATTAGCTGAAATATTTTCAGTACATCCATTCGCATCAGATACTTTCAAAGAGTAAGAGCCAGCTTTTAATTTGGAAATATCTTCAGAAGTAGCCCCATTAGACCATCTATAAGAGTAAGGCGTTACCCCTCCTTTAGCAGATACCTGAATTGCTCCTGTGCTATCACCATGACATTTAACATCTGTCACACCATCAAGATTAGCTTGAAATAATACAGGCTCTGATATTTTAGAGCTAGTTACTTTTTTACATCCAACAGCATCAGTAACTGTTACTGAATACAAGCCAGCTGGAACATCTAAAATATTCTGAGTAACCGCACCATTATTCCAAATATATGTATATGGAGTAACACCACCTTTAACTGTAATATTTACAGCTCCTTTACTTTCACCAAAACATTTAATGTCTTTAGATGATTCTACAGAAACTTCCATCAAAGAATTTTGATTGATTTTCGCAGATAAAGTATCCTTACATCCATGAGCATCTGCAATGCTCACAGAATAGGAACCTGCCTTAACACCCACTAAGTCCTGAGTAGTAGCTCCATTATTCCATTTATATGAATAAGGAAGAACACCACCAGAAACTGAGATATTAACAGCACCTTTGCTGTCTCCATTACAATTAATATTCGTTACTGCTTCCAAAGTAGAAACTACTTTAGTTGGCTGAGTAATGGTAGCACTTAGGGAATTAGTACATCCATTAGCGTCTGAAACATTTACAGTATAACTTCCAGCTACCGCATTACTAAGGTCTTTTGAAGTTGTTCCATTGCTCCATTTATATGTATATGGAAGAACACCACCTGCTACTGCAATGTTTACTGCTCCATTATTACCACCATTACAGCTAACATCCTTTAACGATTGCTTATCAACAGTAAGAGGAGTTGGTTGAGCAATACTTGCTTTTACAGTTTTAAAACACCCCTTAGAATCTGTTACTTTAAGAGAATAATCACCGGAACCGATATTAGCAAGATCTTTTGTTGTAGAACCGTTACTCCATGAATAAGTATATGGAGCTATACCACCATTCACTGAAACATTAATAGCCCCGGATTTATTTCCATGGCATAGGATATTTTTAACTTCTCCAACCTGCAATGCAATTGCAGGAGATTCAGTAATTGTTGTACTAACAGAAGTTAAACAACCATTGGCATCTTTAATTTCGGCTGAATAATTTCCAGCAGGAATATTAACCAGATCCTCTGTAATTGTTCCATTACTCCATTTATAAGTATAAGGCTTAACACCACCGCCCACTGATATATTCACTGATCCTTTGTAATCACCATTACATAAAATATTTTCCACAGCTTCTACTTTTGATGTAAATGGTTCAGGTTGATTGATAACAAAACTTAAACTTTTAGTTATGCCATTAGCATCTATTACTTCAACAGAATAATTTCCGGCACCAACTCCTGATAGATTCTGTGTAGTCGCACCATTATTCCATCTAAATTTATAAGGAGCCACGCCACCATTTACAGCAATCTGAATTTCTCCTTCTTTGTTTCCATTACACTTAACATCTTTCAGATTATCAAGCTTTAAAGAAAGCAATTGAGGCTGTGTGATATTTACTATAACAGTTTTACCGCATCCGGTAGCATCAGATACTATAACTGAATAACTACCAGCCTGAAGTCCTGAAACATCTTTAGTAGTTGCGCCATTTGTCCATTTATAAGAATAAGGAGGAACTCCACCATCCACTTTAATATTTATCGATCCATCTTTTCCACCGAAAAAGCTAACATTTTTAAGTTCACCTAATGCAGCACTTAACAATGGAGGCTGATTAATTGTAGCAGATATAGTTGTTTTACAACCGTTAAAATCAATTATGTTTAAAGTATAAGAACCTGCAGTGATACCTGTAATATCTTGTGTTGTTGCACCATTGCTCCACTTGTATTTAAAAGGTCCCACGCCACCATGAACTGAAACATTTATTGCACCGCCTTTATCTCCATTACATTTGATATGCTTCAATTCATCTATCTTTAAAGTCAGCTTCTCTGGCTCTTTTACATTTGTAGTTGATGCTTCCTGGCAATTATTTGCATCTGTTACCACAACATAATATTTGCCGGCTGGCACGTTATGAAGGTCTTCCTTTGTTGATCCATTGTTCCACAAATAACGATATGGTGGAACCCCACCTGAAACCGAAATATCAACTTTTCCAGTGCTATCACCACTACATTTTATATTTGAAACATCATCAATAGACCTTACAATTAAAGGTTTTTGCTCAACATTTACTGATAAAATCTCCTGACAGTTGTTAGCATCAGAAACCAAAACAGAATAAGTACCAGCTGGTACTTCATGGATATCCTGAGTTGTAGCACCATTACTCCAACTATATTTGTATGGTTCAACACCTCCCTTAACTGATATTTCTACCAATCCTTTCTTAAAACCAAAACATAATATATGCGCTACAGAATCTGTTTCTACACTTAATTTAGAAGGCTCCGAAACTTCCACTATAATTGAGTCCTTACATTTATAAGAGTCTGCAACATAAAGTTTATATGTTCCTGCTTTAAGACCAGTAATATCCTGTGTTGTTGCACCATTACTCCATTTGTAAGAATACGGAGGGATACCTCCGGTTACATTTATATCAATGGCACCTTTATTGTCGCCATTACATAAGTTGTTCTTTAGATAGACTAGTTTAACTTTAGTCAAAGTTGATTGAGTAATCCTCACTCCTGAACTATTTTCATCAGTCTGCCCATATCCATGAGAATACATGAATAAAAGCAAGAGAGAAAATAATATATGCTTAATCTGTCGTTTTAAATGCATATAATTAGGTTATTGATATAATAATTGCTGTTGAAAAATTTGTGATCCAATAAACCATCTTACTTTCCTATATGTAAACATTCAATATATGGCTATCTCTCCCTCTATTAAAGAGAATGAATCACAAGAATTTTATATTAGGAGTACTGATTTAAAGTAAATATGCAATACAGGAACTTATCGGATAAAATAATACCTGTATATATTGATTTAGCTGATGATTGACTGAAATAGAAGTTTGTTTACTCAAATATCTAAATTCATTTTGTCCAAAAAATCAAGCACTATTGATTTGGAAAATTTCCTTTGAACCTGTAAGCATATGTCTATTTGTAAATTTTCTTCGATAAAACTATGTTCATATAATTAATAAAATGACCAAATACAATAATGAGTAGAACCAGAATATTTATTCAAACATCACTTTTACTTCTGTTCGTCTGTTCTTACTTCTACCTTCTGTATTTTCATTAGATGCAATTGGGTAATTCTCCCCATATCCTTTGGCATAGACACGAACCGGATCTACTCCTTTACCTAATAAATAATCTCTTATAGCATTTGCTCTTCTTTGAGATAACCTTAGATTATCTGCATCATCTCCAACATTATCTGTATATCCAGCAATCTCAGCAACAAACATTGGATTTGTAACAAATGTATTGGCCAATGAATCTAACGAAGGTTGTGATTCACTCTTTATATCCCATTTATTAGGATCAAAATAAATATGCTCAAGTTTATAGGTCCGTCTGAAATCCATAGTAAAGGTCATCATATAATTCTGAACAATTTCCAGAGGGCCTTTAGCATTGGGCACTTGAGATGTAAAATCATATTCAAAGCCCATTTTTGTTACTTTAACATTATATTTCTTTCCTTTGGGTACAATGAGTGTAAACTTTCCATCTTCATCTGTTAGTCCCTTTTTATTGTAAGTTTTATCTTCACTTTTAATTGTATAGACAATATTTTTTTCCGGTATTTTATTCTTATCTGTAACAATTCCTATTAAAACCGCTTCTGTCTCCTTAGCATTAAGATTGTTCACAAGGTTCTGCGATTTTAAACCTGATGCTGTAATACATAATGATAAAATGATATAAAATGCGTTTTTCATAATCGAAGTAATGCTTTACCTATATATATAATTATAACATACATATAGCACATCGACACTATACGACAATTCCTTAACGATGTTTTCAAGGGGTGTCCGAAAAAATCTACAGGAAGAAATTTTACTTCATAAAAATTCCATCTCTGCCCTTGAAATATTAATGAACAATATATTTTATCGTCAAAAAAATATTTTTAAACAGACACAGTTACTTTCCCTCAAATATTTTGAAACTATTTTAAGTTGTATCCTTTTACTTAAATATCCGTATTGCAGAAATACTAATAGAGATAGCAAATGTATCCAGGTACATTTGATGGATAAATATTAAATCTTAAGAAAAATATCTAACCAAGTAAGATAAAAATCAAAAAAAGGGACAATAAAATGTCCCATGTTAAAGTAATGAAAAAGTGACAAAAGTCTGTTGTTCTAATTTACTTTCCATCATTTAGCGATAGAATTTCTTTAAGATCCTCTGGAATTTCCATGGGTTTAAGAGGAGGAACATTAGAACCACCAGTATTGCCAACAGGAATTTTCCCTACAAAAGATTTTACGCCACCTACAAGCAAACGTGGAAGTTGCCCCATTACTTCTCTGCTACTTTTTATCCTGATTCCGAACTTCAACATCAACCAATGTGCATATGAATGCTCTACAGGATAAGCCTGACCAAGTATGTGAGCTCTTTCTAAATGTCGCCATGCAACCTGAAGCTCTCCGGCAGTGGAAGCCTTTCGATATAAGGTTATTTCTTTATCAAAATAGACCTTTAGTTTCTGAGGAATTTTAAAGTAAAGTTTCATGACAAAATTTTTTTATAGAATTCAATTAATTAGATAAATAGATTTTAATACTCAAATTAAAAACCAATCTTACATAGCTGACATATTATGCCCATCCATATTTCCTCCACCCTTTTTCAGGATATGTTCACTTTGTAAAAGATAAGATCCGGAGATTACAATGGTGTCCCCTTCATTTAATCCATGAAGTATAGAAGCTCTATCTCCTGATATCTCTCCCAGATGTACCATTTTTGATTCATAAACTCCACCTTTTTTAACCCATACCATTGAGCCTTTACTATCCCTCAAAACAGCGTTAGACGGAACCATAAGTACTTTTTCATTTGCTTGATGCCAATAAATATTGGCTTGCATTCCTGGCTGTACATTTGGGAAATCTGGTACTATAAGAATTCTTACAATAGTTATTGAAGAATTAGAAGAAACCTGAGGCAACACTTCAATAACTTTTCCTTCTATCCTATGATCATGTGTACCCTCTATAGTTACATCAACTAAACTTCCTTTTCTTATCTTTGCAGTTTCAGTAGAATAAAATTCCGCATCAACCCAAAGGGTTTTATAAGTAGTAAGTTCAATCAAGGGACTTCCTTCCATTACAATAGCGCCTTCTGTAATATTAATTTTATTTATATATCCAGAAGATGGACTTTCAATCGGAAATGGTATAGAAGGTTTAGTTTGTTTTTTTACCTTCTCAATTTGTGCTTTAGAAATCCCCCATAATTCCAGCTTCTTAATAGCTGCTTCCATAATAGCTTGCATGGCTAAATCATTAGGATTATCCTGAAACTTTTTGTTAGCATTTATTAACTCACTTTGAGTAGAAGCCAGCATTTCAGAATAAATTTTATAAACTATGTCTCCTTTTTTAATATATGCACCATTTGTCTTGAAGTTCAGTTGATCAATTCTTCCATCCATTCTGGCATTGATGAAAATAGTATTGTTTTCGTTTTCTTTAACAACTCCATTGGCATAAACTTTACTGTCAATATAATCATATCCAACGCGCAAAGTCTTGATGTTTGCCAACCTCTCCTGTTGCTCACTTAGTTTTATACCTTTAGAATTGCTTATTTTAATAGGAGTTAGTTCCATCTTACATATGGGACACTTACCTGGCTTCTTCTCCAACACTTGTGGATCCATTGAACAAGTATAATATAGAGAATCATTATCCGAATGATCTGCTTGTTTTGTTTTACTTTCACAGGAAAATAAAATCATTACTATGAATAATATTGAAATATAGTTTATCATTATTGTTTAACTTTTATAAATGCCTCACTATCTATAAAATAAGATGCCACAGGTGCAATACTATCATTTTCTGATATTCCTGAAAGTACTTCAGTCCATTCATTCATTGTAATTCCAGTAAGAACTTCTTTTGCAATATATCCAACTTCTTGTTTTACAAATACAGCCGATCGAGACTTACCTAGATGTATAACAGATAAATTAGGAATCCAAAGCTTTTGAGCTTGATCACTTTTAACAGTGATATTTCCTTCAATAAGCGTACCTATAGTTAGGTTATTACTATTGGTGCAATTTAGGTATACTCTTACTGAGTAAAAATCATTACTTCCATCAAATGACTTTTCTATAAAATCAATTTTACCTTCATAGATCTTGTTATTTATATTCACCTCTACTTTCTCTCCTTTTTGGATAAGAGTTATGTCATTAGGGTAAATTTTAAACATCGCCCATATATCTTTTTCATTGGCAATAGTAAAGAGCAAATCACCTTTTTTAATATAATTACCTTTCTTTAATAAAAGCTCCGCTTCCTTAAGACTATTATCCATAGCGCTTGAACCTGATTCAGACGGCCATTCCAATCCATGACTGGCAATCTCACTTGCCAGAGCTAAAAAGTGTATATGTCCTTCGTAAGGAGAATATATCGGAACAGTAGCATTTACTTTTCCACTCCTTTCAATTTTCTTAATAGAAGACTCTGTCATCCCTAGATTAATGAGCTTTTGATATAAAGCGTTAATAGTACTCTGTTCAGCATCTGACGATGATTTATAAACAAGCAAATACTCATCTTGCGCAATTTGTAACTCAGGACTATAAATATCCATAAGCTGTTGTCCTTTACTAATCCTTTCAAAATTAAACTTTACATAGAGCTTTTCTATTCTTCCGGAAACACGAGCTGAAATGCTTTTGGTCTTATTCGGATTATATGTCAAATAACCCTGAGCTTTAATATGACTCTTTCCTTTATTGAATGATGGAGCAACAGGTATAAGAGAAGAAATAACAATTTGATTCGTAGGTTCGGTAAGATAACTTAAAGAATCTACTGCCTCAGTCATAAGTTCGAGGTCCATTCCACATTTAGGGCAAGTACCTGGTTTATCCGATACAACTTCAGGATGCATAGGACAATAATACTTATGGTCAGAATGTATTGTATCATATTTTGTTTCATGGTCTATATGTTTATCAGATTTTGATTTGCATGAAGCAATAAGTAAAACCGATAACATTAAGATTACTATATTAAAATAATTGTAATTGCTTCTCATATTCAGCCTGCAAAAGCAGTAGTTTTAACGTTATGTCTTCATATTGAATTTTAGCCATCTGAAAATTCATTTGCGCATCAAGTGCCACAAAAAGTTCTCCCGTATTTTGAGAGTAAGACAGCATTGCCAGATCATATGATTTCTTTAAAGATGGTAAGATCATTGTCTTATATAATTCCATCTGATATTTGGCAGAAGAAATTTCACTTTTCAATCCATATATCATACCAACTGATTCATTCATGATGGCTTGTTTCTGACTATAATAGGCCTTTAATTGGTAATTATATGCTAATACATTGGATCGATACATCTTCGATGACCATGGAGCAAAAGGAATACTCATCATACCCATAAGAGTAAACTGATTAGGATTTTCTCCAAAGGCAAACATGTGGCCAAATTCTATCCCAAAATCAGGACGAGATTTGTAGCGTTCCACTTTTTGCTTTAAGAAAGTAGCTTGTATATTTTTATCCAGCACTAGTAAATCACTTCGATTAAATTTTAGAGAAGCTGTATCAATAGCATACTTTTCATAGTCTTTTATCACAAGTTGAGAATCAACATGAAAAAGTTCCTCTCCTTTTCTATTCATTAGAGAGTGGAGATAATACAGCTTTTGTTTTCTTTCATTCTCCATCATGATCCTTTCATTCTGTAACTGGGCTTTTTGAGACCTGGCTTTATAAATACTCGAAAGCATTTCCTGATTATAAGCTATCTTACTTTCACCAAAAGTTATCATAGTTTCCAAAGTGTGCTCCGCATCCTTCAGAATATCTATTTTTCGATCAATGATTTGTATTTCATTAAATAGCTTTTTCGCATCATATAGCAACTTGTTGGCGGTTGTATTTCCAGATTCGGTCTCTATTGAAGAAACACTTCGTAAATATTCCCGATTGGCATTCAATCTTGCAGGATTGGGAATCATTTGTTTTCCTTGAATCATAAAATTCCCCATACCGGGCATCTTGGCATTCATCCCATTAAAAGTTTCAACCTGGGGACGCCAATAAGAAGTCTTATAAGGTGTCATAAAAAAGCCTGCACCTATCTGAGGTGCCTCCCAAGCCTTTGCTCCTTCTGCCATAGCATCCATTGACTTTGCTTGTTGTCTGTACATTTCCAGCTCCGGATTATCGAATAAGATGGACTTCTTAACAATATCAAAGTTGAGCACTTGCGCTGATGCATTAAAATACAGCAAGGCTAAAATTAAGGAGAATATATATTTATTCTTTAACATCGAGCAATTCAATTTTACCGTTTTTATTCAATTCGTGTTCTTTCATCATTTCGAATACAATTGGCGTCACCAGCAATACATAAATTACAGAAGAGATAGTCCCTCCGATGAGAGGCACAGTAATGGGTAGCATTACATCACTTCCAACTCCGGTCGCCCATAGAATTGGCACAAGACCAAACAAAGAAACTGAGACTGTCATAAGTTTAGGTCTTAACCTTTTAGCAGCACCTCTGATTACATATTCGCGTAGATCTTCATTTTTAATTAGTCCTCTTGAATTTCCCTTTTCCTCAACCAAGTGCTGCATAGCCTCATTCAGATAAATAACCATTAGCATCGCTGTTTCAATAGCCATTCCAAATAAAGCTATGAAACCCACTGCGACGGCTACCGAAAGATTGATCCCATAGAAATATACCATAAATACACCACCGACCAGTGCAAATGGAACAGTGATCATTGTAGCCATAGCTTCTTTAGCTGATTTGTAAGTATAGTACAAAACCATAAAGATGATGAAAATAACTATGGGCATAATCAGCTTTAAAGTTCTGTTGGCATGAATCTGATTTTCCCATTGGCCACTCCACTCTATAAAATAACCTTGTGGCATTTGAGCAATCATAGTATTAAGCTTTTCTTGTGTTTCTTGTACTGTACTTCCCAGGTCACGCTCTCGTACGTTAAATAGTACAGTTCCACGCAACATTGCATTTTCTGAATTGATCATCGGAGGACCTTCAGAGATTCTAATATTGGCAACATCAGAAAGAAGTATAGTTCCAAACTGCATTGTTTGTACAGGAAGACGTTTAATATCTTCAAGACTTTCACGATATGCCTGCGCTACTCTGGCGTTGACTGAAAATCTTTGTCTGCCTTCAAATGTATTAGTAAGGTTCATTCCTCCCAATGCGCTTTCTACCACCATATTTACATCATCCGTGGTAAGTCCATACCTTCCGATTGCTTCTTTATTTACCTCTATATCAATATATCTTCCTCCAACAATTGGCTCTACATACAGATCCTTTACCCCATCCACATCCTTTAATGATTCCTTTATCTTATTTGATAAAGTATAGATAGAATCAATATTTTGTCCATAGACTTTAATACCAACGTCAGTTCTGATGCCAGTAGACAACATATTGATCCTGTTAATAATAGGCTGCGTCCAACCATTAGTAATACCAGGAATCTGTAATTTTGCATTTAATTCATTAAGAATATCAGTCTTCGTAATTCCCTGTCTCCACTCATATTTTGGTTTTAGAAGAATGATAGTTTCAATCATGCTTATTGGAGAATTATCAGTGGCAGTAGAAGCTCTGCCAGCCTTTCCCAGCACGTGCGTTACTTCCGGAACTGTTTTAATTAATTTATCCTGAATCTGCAATATTCGCTTTGCTTCTGAATTAGATACATCCGGTAAGGTTACCGGCATAAATAATAAGGATCCCTCATCTAAAGGTGGCATGAACTCTGAGCCTAAGCGTGAAAGCATGATTCCACCTGAAATCAATAAGATTATATTAATGGCAATAGTCGTTTTCCTCCAATGCAAACAACATGTTAAAATCGGTGTATATATTTTTTCAAGTGTATGTGTAATCGGATTCTGACTTTCGGGCTTTAATCGACCTTTGAGAAAAAAGGATATAAGCACTGGTGTTAAAGTTATGGCAAGAAATGCATCTACCAAAAGAATAAATGTCTTTGTCCATGCCAATGGATGAAATAGTTTACCTTCCATCCCTGTGAGAAGAAAAACAGGTAGAAAGGAAGTGATCACCACAATGGTAGAAAAGAATACCCCAGGTCCAACTTGCTTTGATGAAGCACTGATGATTTCCATCCGCTCATCTAGTTTAAGTGGATCAGTATTTCGTTTAAACAATTTTTGAAATATATTTTTCATTTATTTTTCAATGATTAATTCATGATATGAATACACCTAGATGTTTCAATCATTGTAGTTAGACTCTTTTTTCATGTTCAACAGAAATATGTCTGTATGCATTTTCAACCATAACAATTCCATCATCCACCACTACACCTATTGCCAATGCAATACCAGTTAAAGACATAATGTTGGATGATATGCCAAATGTTTCTAGCAGAATAAATCCTACAGCTACAGATATTGGTAATTGTATAATAATGATTAATGCACTTCTCCAATTGAACAAGAACAAAATTACGATGATAGATACTGTAATCATTTCTTCATAAAGCGTTCCTCTTACAGAATCAATTGCTTCTTCTATAAGTGTACTTCTATCATATGATACCTTAAACTTCACACCTGCAGGCAATCCTTTTTCAACTTCCTTTATTTTTGCCTTTACATCTTTAATTACCTGATCTGCATTTTCACCGTATCTCATCACTACAATTCCACCGACAACTTCTCCGGTTCCATCCATATCAAATATGCCAAGTCGAAGATCTCCACCCATTTGTACACTTCCTATATCTTTAATTCTAACAGGTATTGAATTTCTCATACTGACAGGCATGTTTTCTATCTCCTTTATGTTCTTAATATACCCCAAACCTCTTATAATGTAGGACATATCGGTCATTTCGAATTTTCGCCCCCCGACATCATTATTATTGGCTTTTACAGTTTTTAGCACATCCATCAGTTGAAGGTTATAATAAGTAAGTTTATGAGGATCAATCACGATCTGATATTGTTTTTGAAATCCTCCGAATGAGGCGACCTCTGCGACACCCTGTACATTTTGTAAGGCAAACTTTATATACCAATCCTGCAAGGCTCTCTGCTCTCCTAAATCCATATTCGGAGCATCCAGATGATACCAGAAAATGTGTCCCACTCCTGTTCCATCAGGACCTAAAGAAGGCGATACGTCATTGGGTAATAGCTTCTGTGCGTAGTTCAGACGCTCCAGTACTCTAGTCCTTGCCCAGTATATATCTGTATTATCTTCGAATATCACATACACGAAACTCATCCCAAACATAGAAGAACCCCGAATATTTTTTACTTTAGGAATTCCCTGCAGATTAGAAACAAGTGGATAAGTCACTTGATCTTCGATCACCTGTGGGCTACGTCCCATCCACTCTGTAAAAACTATCACCTGATTCTCGGACAAATCCGGGATAGCATCAATCGGGTTCTTTTGTATAGAGTATATTCCCCATGCAAATAGCCCGGCTGCAATGAATAGAACAGTCCATCTGTTTTTAAGCGATATTTCTATTATTCTTTCTACCATAATTTTAGGCCTGCCACATATGTGACAGGCTTTATGCTTTACATTTTGTTCCGATTACTTTTTTCTATCATACTGGCAGCATCCAGGAAGCTTTTTATATGTTACTTCATTGGCTTTAACTTTTTCAGTATCATGTCCTGCTTCAGCTATCAGCTGATGAACTTTATCTAAAGTAATTATATGAGGATCGTATACTACTTTAATCATTTTAGTTTTCACATTCCAGTCTGCACTAACAATGGCCGAGTTTCCTTTTAATGAAGACTCTATTCTCTTTTTACACATTTCACAATTACCATACACTTTGAATGTTACAGTCTCATTATGCAATGGATTAGCAGATGTATTGGCTGAGAATAATGTAACTAATATGGCACAAATCAATGCGAAGATTCCTTTTGTAGATTTCATATATATTTTGAGTTTATAGTATTATTAATTTTTATTCTTTCGAATAATTCTTCGAAAGATGCATGGGAATTATTATGTTCTTGTATAATAAGGAGTATCATCTAATGTTTGACACCGCTAATACACAAAATAACAAGACACCTTCAAATGCTGCAAATGCAAACATTTAAATTAAGATTGATTAAATTTGATATGCTAGATTAGAAGATAGCACAGTAGTATTCCTATTCACTGTAGGAATACTACCAATGAGGAAAATAAAAAATATTTAAATTATAAGGGAGCGTATCTGTATGTATATAGGCGTCTTAGGTGGCCCATTTTTATAAGAGCAAAACCTTACAGAACTTGAATTTTCAAATGAAAATAGAGGCTGTACTGCACTAATGTATGAAGGTAATATAGCAATGAAATTGGAATAATCAGGAAAGACAAAATTGCTTTTGCTATGTATTTGTGAGTCATCCAATGAAAAGTTGAATTGATTATCCTTGCAACATTCTTTTGCTACTTTAATACTACACTGACCACAACCTTTGTTCTTGGGTGTAAAAAATGAAATCGAAGCTAATTTGCCAGCACAATAATGAGTATACACTGAAAGTCCTGTACTAAAGACCATGTACAACATTAAAATAAATATGGTGGCAATTCTTTTCATTTGTACAAATATGAGTTTTTTTCCTCTGATGTTATTACACATTTATGGGTAAGAGTTACAAAATTTTGACTCACTTTAAAACAATCGGAGCAGCGGTTTGAAATTCCTTTCTATGTATATCAGATTAAATCAATAACTTAAACATTTCAATTTGAATATTTTAGATTGCTTCTTTTTCAAGCTTATATTAATCCTAACCCCATAAAGTCTTGTTCTATCGGATTCATGAGAAAAAAATCTATATTAGTTATAACATATGAGAAAAGTTGTCATCATTTTATTACTAGCACTTACTATACAATGGAAAAGTACAGTTGCTCAATGCACTACTGATGCATTTGGAATTATACAAATATATCCGACCAAAGCCGGGACAGTTGAATGGAACTCTGTCCATTGGAATAATGGAATTCCAAGAACAATCAAATATGCAGTAGACTCTTATGACCCGACCGGATGGACTGAAGACCATAGTGGAAGTACAAATGGATTCAAAATAGATGGAAACGGAATTATGAACATGTCCGGAGGAAGCCCACGATTTCATGTCAATTCCTTAGTAAATAAAAAAGTACCTGCACAGCAATTTCTAAATACTGAATTTACAGCTTATTACCGAAGGATTGGAAATACGGGGCCTGCTTACGGAGGCATGGTAGTAGGTGCAAGAAGCGGTCCTCTTGGACATGCATCTCAAGGTGGAAATGACTGCGATGCTACGACGTATTACGCCCGATTCAGGCACGACGGCAAATGGGACTTTGAGAAAGAGCTTAAACATCCCACAAGTGATTATTGGTCAGGATCTGGCTTCCACAAACAAGATCCTCTCTGGAAAGGTCTGGCGATGCCTGAAAACAAATGGATAGGAATGAAATACGTTGTCTATAATATTGAAAATAATTCAAAAGTAAAATTAGAATTGTATATAGATACATTATCAGATGGAAATCCTGTCAATGGAGGTATTTGGGAAAAAGTCGGTGAATTAACAGATGAAGGCAATTGGCCTGCCGCCCCTTTTAATATCACAGGATGCATTTATAGTGATCCAAAAACCCTTATACTGGAAGGACATGGTACTTTTCTTTTAAGGACAGATGGTGATCAGGCTGAATACAAAATGGTCAGCATCAGAGAAATTATTCCAGGAGAAAAATCCATTAATGAGTGTGTCGCTTCGATAAACAGGAATCCACAAAATGATATCAGATTTTATTTTGACAACATCATGAAAAGGCAAATAATTGAAGCTGATGGCTTTTTTTCGTATCAAATACATGACATGATGGGAAATAATATCCTAAGCGGAAACTGTGAAAATTCCTGTGTTGTCAGCAGTGATGTGCCTTCAGGCATATATATTATAAGCTTCCAGACAGCATCAACCCTAAAACAACTGAAGTTCAATAACAATCACTAAGAATCCATAACTTAATAATTTAACAAATTAATGCCAAGGTTGAAAACTTTATTTTGTTATTTACCCTTCCCACATTAATTTGGCCCTCTGATCCGGCAAAGAATTTATATACAAGCTAAAAAATCGGATCCGGCTATAATATGATGAATCAGAAACCTGGCATTTTCTTTTTATTTTTATCATTCTTAGTTTACTCATTTTCAAGCATTGCCCAACCCAATGAAAAGTACAATGCTGCCGAGATACAACAAGCCATTAAGAAGCTGAATGTATTGGGAAGTGTGTTATATATTGCCGCACACCCGGATGATGAGAATACAAGGCTTATTACTTACTTTACTAAAGACAAGTTATATAATACCGGGTACCTTTCCCTTACCCGTGGTGATGGAGGTCAGAACCTTATAGGCTCTGAGTTGAATGAACAGCTGGGCGTGATAAGAACTCAGGAGCTTCAGGAAGCAAGAAGAATAGACGGAGGAAAGCAGTTTTTCTCAAGAGCCAAAGATTTTGGTTTCTCCAAAAACCCTGATGAAACCTTTATGATCTGGGATAGAGAAAAAGTCTTTGCTGATATGGTATGGGTAATCAGAAAATTCAGACCGGATGTATTGATAACCCGCTTCAATACCGAGCCGGGGAAAACTCATGGACACCATACAGCCTCTGCGATCCTTGCCTCTGAAGCATTTGAAGCTGCAGGTGATCCTACTAAATTTCCTGAACAGTTGAAGTATGTTCAGGTATGGCAACCTAAGCGTTTATTATGGAATACCAACTGGTGGTTTTATGGAAGTGAAAAAGACTTTAAGACAGAAGGACTTCTTAAAATAGATGTAGGCACTTTTAATCCTGCATTAGGACAGTCATATACAGAAATAGCAGCTGCCAGCAGAAGCATGCATAAAAGTCAGGGCTTTGGAACCAGTGGCACCAGAGGGACTTCTATAGAATATCTTCAACATACAAAAGGACCGAAACCAAATGCTGATATATTTGAAGATATCGATGTTTCTTGGAATAGAATTGAGGGCGGTGCAAAGATTGGGGAATTACTTAATAAGATCTATTCTGGGTTTAACACCACTAACCCTTCAGCCTCAGTAGGTCCCTTACTTGAAGTCAGAACACTTATCAAAGCTCTGCCAGACAGCTATTGGAAAGAAATAAAACTTCAGGAAATAGAAGATGTTATCAAAACCTCTCTTGGACTGTGGACTGAAGTAATCGCTTCTGATTACAGCGCTGTTCCAGGACAAGAAATAAAAACGAATGTTGAAATAGTGAATCGTTCTTCTATTCCTGTCGAAATAAAAAAGATTTCTTTTTCGATCAATAAAGACAGTAGCTTTACAACTTCATTAAAAGATAATATTCCTTTAACATTTTCCACACAGGTAAAAATCCCTTCAAATAGTCCTTACTCACAGCCCTACTGGCTGGTACAGAGAGGAAGTAAAGGAATGTTTGAGGTAAACGATCAGCAGCTGATTGGCAAGCCTGAAAACGATCCTGCTATAGAGACTACATTCGACTTTGTGATAAATGGACAAAGTATTCGTTATACAACACCTGTAGTATATAAAAAAGCGGATCCGGCCAAGGGCGAGCAATACAGACCACTGGAAATAATTCCACCTTTGTTTGTAAACCTCTCAGAGCGACTGCTGGTCTTCGGAGATAATAGTCCGAAAGAACTGGAGGTAAGGTTAAAGTCCGGGATTGATAATATCTCAGGAAAATTAATGATTGAAATACCTAAGAGCTGGAAAGCAGAACCTTCCATACAAGACTTTTCTATTAAAGGTAAAGGAAATGAGGATGGGTATAAGTTTAAAGTATTTCCTTCTGCAGATGCTATGACGGGAATATTAAAAGTGTTTGCAATTTCAGGAAAAGATACCCTTCAGAATGGTAATATTAACATCAAATACGACCATATCAAACCACAATTGCTGTTACCAGAATCCAATGCAAAGATTGTGAAGCTTGACTTAAAAACTCTAGGAAAAAATATTGGCTATTTGCCAGGTGCCGGTGATGACATTCCAGCATCATTAAGTCAAATTGGATACAAAGTCACTGTTCTCAAAGAAGATGCTATCACCCCGGCTCTCCTTTCTTCTTTTGATGCAGTGGTAATAGGTATCAGAGCCTACAATACAAGAGAAAAGTTAAGATACATCAATCCGTTGTTGTTGAACTATGTAAAGAACGGAGGAACTCTTGTGGTGCAATACAATACAATGCCATCGAGATTCGGAGATGGGAAAATGGTAACTGATTCTATAGGGCCATATCCTTTTAAACTGTCTAATGACAGGGTTACTATGGAAGATGCACCTGTTAAGTTCTTAGTACCTGAACATCCCGTTTTAAACACACCTAATAAGATCACAGATAAAGATTTTGAAAACTGGGTACAGGAAAGAGGGCTATATTTCCCTAATGAATGGAGTAAAGAGTATCAGGCCCTCCTATCTTGCCATGACATTGGTGAAACACCCAAAGACGGAGGACTTCTCTATGCCAAATACGGCAAAGGAACCTATATTTACACCAGTTATTCATGGTTCAGACAGCTTCCTGCGGGAGTTCCGGGAGCATACAGAATATTTGTTAATTTATTGTCTTCTGGCAACGAAGGAAAAAAGAAAAAAAATGGCAAATGATGATCAGCCTCCTTTCTTTAAAAGCTGGAAAGCAATGTACTGGTTTGTATTGCTCAATCTTGCTTTTACAATCCTGCTGTTCTACATTTTAACAATTTACTTTAAATGAGTATTACAGACTGGATCGTCCTTTGCGGTACGCTCACGTTTATTATCGGTTATGGTATTTGGAAAACAAGAGGAAGTAAGAATATAGAAGACTTCCTTCTTTCCAAGACTATGCCCTGGTACACCATCTGCCTTTCTATTATGGCTACACAGGCTAGTGCCATTACGTTTTTGTCAACGCCAGGGCAAGCCTTTGATGATGGCATGCGCTTTATACAGTTTTACTTCGGACTGCCAATTGCAATGGTCATTATTGCTATTACTGCAGTTCCGCTGTATGCCAAGATGAATGTATATACTGCTTATGAATATCTGGAAGGAAGATTTGACTTTAAAACAAGAACGCTAGCTGCTCTTTTATTCCTTATCCAAAGAGGCGTAAGCACAGGAATTACCATCTACGCACCTTCTATCATTTTATCTACCATCCTTGGATGGAATTTAAACGTTACTAATATCATCATAGGAAGCCTGGTAATATTATATACAGTTACCGGAGGAACCAAGGCTGTCAGTGTAACCCAGCAACAGCAGATGGCAGTGATGATGGGAGGAATCATACTTGCTGGTATTGTTATCATTTACAAACTTCCCTCAGATATCTCCTTGTTTGAATCTGTGCAGGTTGCAGGAAAACTGGGAAAGATGAATTTGGTAGACTTTAACTTTCAGCCAAATGACAGATACAATTTCTGGTCTGGTATTACTGGCGGAATGTTTCTTTCCCTATCTTATTTTGGAACAGATCAATCACAGGTAGGACGTTATCTTTCAGGTAAATCAATCACTGAGAGTCGTATGGGTTTATTATTCAACGGACTGTTAAAGATACCAATGCAGTTCATTATATTGTTTATAGGCGTTCTCCTATTTGTCTTCTATCAGTTTCATCAGGCACCTGTATTTTTCAACAAAACCGAACTGGCAAATGCTCAGAAATCTGTTTATGCAGGTGAATTAAAAACACTTGAAAACAAATATGATCAGAGTTTTATACGGAAAAAAGATGAGGTAAATACACTTGTTACAGCGCTCAAAGCTAAAGACCAGCAAGCAATTGATAACAGTCAGACCAAATTACTTGAAATTAAAAAAGAAGAACAGGCCATCCGTAATGATGTAAAAAAAGTGATTCTTCAGGCATCTCCTGATACTGAGGTAAAGGACGTTGATTTTGTTTTTATCACTTTTATTATGACCCAGATGCCCCATGGGCTGGTTGGATTACTTATAGCTGTGATACTGTGTGCTGCCATGTCTTCCACGGCCTCTGCCTTGAATGCACTTGCATCCACTACTTGTGTGGATATTTACAAGCGTTCAATAAATCCGCAAGCATCAGAACGTCATTATCTGAAAGCATCAAGAGCACTTACTATCGTATGGGGATTGCTTACAATCTTGTTTGCGCTGTTTGCATCTAAACAAGACAACCTGATACAGGCTGTTAATATTCTGGGAAGTTTATTTTATGGGACTATTCTTGGAATCTTTTTATGCGCCTTTTACTTTAAGTATATAAAGTCTAATGCTGTATTTATAGCAGCTATAATAGCACAGGTCTCTATATTCTTCCTATATTTCTATTCAGACATTGCTTTTTTATGGTACAATCTTATCGGGCCAGTCATTGTAATTGCTATGGGATATGCATTGCAATTAATTTTATCTGAAAAAGAACAAACAAAAATTTAGAACAAAAAAAAGAGAGTCGATGCATCAACACCGACTCTCAAAATTAATTAAACACTATTTACGAATATTATTTTTTGCCTTTGCACTCAGAGATTAGCTTCTCATTCATCTTCACATAGTCATCATTTTTAGCAGCCTTAGCAGCTTCAAGTGATTTCGTTGCAGTTTCTGTGGCACCTTTACAGTCATTAAGTTTCACTTGAATTTTTGCTTTCAAATGAAGGATATAGAATGCAGGATTCTTTTCTACTGCTTTATTGATCCACTCTAGAGCTTGTTTCATATCTCTGTTGGTATCATAGTAATAACCAGCAGCCTGAAAGTAAGTAAATACATTTTCAGTCTTAATTTTGATATCGGTCATTACTTTAGCATCAACATCATTTTCAATTTTAAATTTGACGCTTGTAGTTTCCCAGCTAATTTGAATGTTCGCTGTAGTCATAGTTAAATCTGTAAAGTCAATTGTGAAAGATTCAACATGAGCACATGCCTTTTCAGATTTCACTTTGAATTTTGCAGCTGCTTCTGATTCTTTAAAATCGCCTGCCTGCACTTTTGTATTTTTACCGAATAATACCGTCCATTCAGAAGTTCCTGGGATAGTATAAAGAGCGTATTCTCCCGGAGCAAGTTTGATTCCCTCTACAGATACGGTATCTGAGAAACTTACTTTAGTAGGTTCGTTAGCCCCCGTTCTCCAGATTTTATCAAATGCTACTACGTCGCCGAATACTTTACGTCCTTTAGCACTTGGTCTTGAATAGATTACTGAAACATCAGCTAATCCAACTTTCTGAGTTACAGTAGAAAGAGGGCTTGGTTTCGGGGAGTTAATTTGTGCATAACAAATCGTCATGGCTGAAACAGCAAAGAAGAATAATGCTGATAATGAAAGTTTTTTCATGAATGTGTTGTAGATTATTTGGTGGACAAAATTTGTTGCCACGAATATACAGCTTGTCAATAAAAAACCAACCATTTTCTGATATCATTCAGGATAAAAATATAACTATCTATTCCTTAAATACTTTCCCCGAACCAGATACAGAAACATCTGTTACAGGATTTCCGATATAGCCCACCGCACCACTACCAGAGATATTGACTTTTAAAGTCTGTATTGCATTCACAGATATACTTCCAGACCCGTTAATTTTTGCATTTACCTTCTGGCTTTCTGTATTTTTTGCATTGATTCTTCCTGAACCATTTATCTCATGAGATGAATTATATGAGATACCGGATAATGTGATATTTCCAGAACCATCTATTTTACTTTTCAGATTTTCCCCATTGAAATTCAGAGAAATATTTCCGGATCCATTAATGGAAACGTCCATTTCATCACCGGTGAATTGCCCATCTCCGTTGACATTGCCTGAGCCATTAAGCCTGACCTTTCTCAATGAAGGTATAGATATGTAGACATCTACCTTACTTGATTTTCTCAAACACTCATCATCATCAATTTCTATTTCAAGAATACCGTTTTCGACTTCTGTATCAATTATAGGAAGGATATTGTCGTCAGCAGTAATAACCACCTTTTGAACAGAATCCTTTTTTATATGTACATCAAAGCTTCCGTTGATTTCAACACCATTAAATTGGGGTAAACTTCTTTCAATGCTGGCAATATCTCCAGAGCCTTTCTTGCATCTCCCGCATGATGCACTGAATTGTATAAATAATAAAATTATAAATAGTCGAAAAGTTAGTTTTATCAGTTTCATTTTGTTTCAATATAGTTTGTTGGTTTATATAGAAATTACAGAAATGGTACCTCTTTCCGCGCATTCTGATAGTAAGACAATCAATAATAAAACTCCCCCTATTTCTAATAAAAATATTTTTTAAAAAGTTATGGTTACCCTGAAAATGGCTTTACTGTATTCTTTTGAAACTCTCTTGGGGAAAGGCCAGTATGCTTTTTAAATACTCTGATAAAATAGGATACATCTTCATATCCCAATTGATCAGCAACATTTGCAACAGGTATATCATTATGAATCAGCAGGCGTTTTGCCTCCAGAATAATCCTTTCCACAATGAGATCACCGGTTGTTTTATTTAACACTTCTCTGCTCAGTCTGTTAAGATGCCTGGTGCTCATATTCATCAGGTCTGCATATTGCTGTGGCAACTTATGTTGGCGGAAATGTGCATCAATCAATCTCTGAAGATTTTTTATCTTGAAGTAATTGGTCGAGGTCTCTATATTTTCATCATGAGCATCTTTAATATATACCCTTGAAAGTTCTATATATAACAAGTCAATCAAAGAACCGAGCTTCTCGGTTTTGAATGAATTTAAGGAATTAAACTCATGATTAATCTCTTCAAATCTTGATCTTATTGAAGATATTTCATTTTTATCAAGATATACAACAGGATGATTTTGTTGCAGATAGAAAAATGGGAAATCCGTAATTTTTCTGTTTGTAAAAATACTGTCATAAAACTCCCTTGTATGAAAAAAGACAAAACCATCAGCCTGTTCGGAAAGCTTCCAGCAATGGACTTGCCCGGGATTTAGTAAAAATACACTACCAGGTTTCACAGGATAGCTTGAAAAGTCAATCTGATGCTCCCCCTTTCCTTTAGTAAACAGAATTGTGATATAAGTACTGTGAATATGTGGGGTATTGATAAACTGATGGCTTTTCAGGTGGTTAGGCAAATCATTGGAATAAAAGTAAATTTCATTGCCGCTCCTAGAGAACTCCCTTATTCCATAAACAGGTATTTTTTTCATCCTGAATAATAACTAAAATGTCCGGATAATCCTATTTATTGATACTTTTTGCTTCAATTTAAAGAACTTATGTCCATAAATTTGCATTAGAGATTCAGAACACTTACTACTATGGCACTTATTCATATATTAAAAGATCGTTGTCCTTATTGTCACGAAGGATTGATATTTAAAAACCCTAACCTTTTCAGTTATAGATCTGGAGAGATGAACAATGATTGTCCTCATTGCAAAGCAAGATTTATGAGAGAACCGGGATACTTCTGGGGCTCCATGTATGTAAGCTATGCATTGGGAACTGCTGAAGCCTTTATTACATATTTTATCTGCAGAATATTTGGCACTGGCATGTTTGACATGATTAATCTGGTTGCAATTATTCTTGCTATAATTTTATTATCACCATTCAACTTTAGATTTTCAAGAGTTGTATGGCTTTATTTATTTTCCGGAATTGACTGATAACAATTTGTTCTAATTGCTCCCTAAATAAGGTTGATTCTGGTATCTTTAACAGGGATTAAGCATTTAAAAAAAATATCAATATTAATTAAACAATTGAAGATATATTCAAGCGATTGATTATAATGATTAACAGGATTTCAAGGGCAAATGCTTAATTTTGTGTTAATACTTTGAGTCAACCTTGTTATGAATGCTATAAAAGAATATTTCGGAGACATCGATATCTATCTGTTTGATCAGTTGCTCAAGGGACGTTTTGATCACTGTAAAACCATTCTGGATGTAGGTTGTGGAGGTGGTAGAAACCTTGTTTATTTTTTAAAAAATGAATTTGATGTATATGGCATAGATCCCGATCCTTCAGCTATCCGAAGAGCGCAGGATCTTGCAACTTCATTGAACCCCAACTTATCTTCAGGTCAATTTATTAATGGCGTTGCTGAAAATCTTCCTTATTCAAAAGACTACTTCGATCTTGTTATATGCAGCGCAGTGCTCCATTTTGCTAAAGATCAAAATCATTTTGAGCAGATGTTAAGCTCTATTTGGAATGTACTAAAACCCGGAGGATACTTATTTACAAGACTTGCATCATCTATTGGTATTGAGCATCTGATTAAAGATAAAGGAAATGGAACATGGCTGCTGCCTGATGGTTCTGTAAGATACCTTGTTGATGAAGAAGCCCTTTTGAAATATACTTCAACACTAAATGGAATGCTTTTTGAGCCTGTTAAAACAACTAATGTCCAGAACCTACGCTGCATGACAACATGGTGTTTGCAAAAGATGTAGGACTGTTACTCTCTTGTTTTAGAAACCTTATTAAATAGAACCTTATCCAAATTATTTGGTTTCCAATTACGTGGCCTTTATAATTTATACTTTTAATACTTTATAAACTTATGCACCTTGTTTCCAACTTTAGCAAAGTATATACCTGGCTGTAATTCATTCCCAAATTCAAGCTCGGATATGTTCTTGAAAACTTTTATAGACTTTCCATCTGCATTATAAATCTCAAGATCTTGCGGTACACTCAATTTAACATGAAAGCTGTTCATACTAGGATTCGGATATAGCTCAAATATTTGCTTCTCGTTACTTACAGCTACATCGGTAACTACAGTCGTGCAAGAACCTTTACTAACATCTTTAGTCATATAATCAATCTGATCAAGATTAGGTAAACCATCTGCGGTAGCAGAAGTGAGTTCAAGCTCGTGTGTTCCTGCGCTAAGGTTTAATGTTAAGTGTACTGTTTTATAAGTAGTAAATGCTCCGGTACCAGGGAAACTAAGAATAGAGCCCAAGTCATAACCATCTAAATTAAGAGTTGCAAGTCTGTCGGCAATTCCACCATTAGCATATCTGAAACTTATTGTCATACTTCCGGAAGCAGATGCATTGATTGAAAAGGTAATACTTGTACCAATTGCATTGTCAATATTGATATATCCTGATCCTTTGTAACCTGCATTTTTGGTTTCAAACACGCCATCATACCTGCAAGCATCCACCTCGACTTCAGCCACAAATTCTGACCCGGCGACACAAGGTGTTAAACCTGTCATTGCTCCAGCGCAATTGCCGCAATCATCCAGTGAACCGAAAACGCATTGGTTGATCATTCCCAAGCTTGATAAAGGTATTCTCGTAAATTCCACATCTTCTTTATTAGTAGAATAGACAGCATAAAGATAGCCATTCCAGATGGTGGTTTTTGGATAACTATACCCTAACGTTTTAGCTGTTCCTGTATATTGCTGAGCTTGTAAATCACTCCCACCCTTTCTCATCACAAATGCTCTATCAAACAATTGCCCATCCTGACTTAAGGTTATGGCCAATGGCATTCTGTTTTTATTAGGAACAGGATTGTGCACCATATAAGCAGTGCCATCAGGCAAGTTACCAGAACTTTGTTTTGCCCTTGAATCCGGATTATCGGTAAGTACTGCTGTAGACCAGGTTTTCCCGTTGTCAATACTCTTAGCTGCTAATTTAAGATAAGTGCTCGTTTGATCTCTGAAAATCATCACTGCAGAGCCATTTCTTTGCCAGAACCAGCTAGGTTCTATTTCCCTTGTCACATCACCTGTATAAGGCATGTTGGTATATGTAGCTCTTTTCCATCCCCTAATACCCGACTGATCATCGGAATAAATGGGAGCTGCAATTAATCCTGGTTGAAAATGTCCTGCACAAATGATGCGCCCATTTGGTAAGGCATGCGGATCTTGTTCAATGATTCCCTTCATTAAAGTTCCATCAGACATCTTTACCTGCTTTATTGCAGACCATGTTAAACCATCTGTACTTATTGAGTAATATGCTAATCCACCTCTGGGAGAAAGCGATGTAGGCCAAACATTTACATAGGCTACAAGTGTATCGCCATTTACCCACCATCCGCCTGAGGTACAATAATAAGTACTAGTCGGTCCGGCTATTTTCATAGGAGTTGTCCAGTTTTTTCCGTCTTTGCTTCTGCTAAAAGCTACCCAGGTATCCGGTGAGTCTTCATTGGTATCAGAGCTTTGCCATTGGCAGTACAAATATCCTTTAAAGCCAACCATTACAACCCCATTACTATAGTGATCAGAAGTGGCAGCGGCTTTAAAAACAGTAATCCTTTCTGTGCCTATAGCCATTTGCAATCCAAGATCATTGCTTTTAGTTTGGTCATACAATCCTGCTTTTGTTGTAAATAGCTGAGCATAAGAATTTACCCCTGCAAACAAAAGCATTAACAAAACAATGATTAATATTTTATCAATGAAAATTGGCAATCTTGACTTCGCTGTATTTACAAGGCATGGAGAAATTAAGTACATACAAATATATAGATCTAATTTTATGAAGAATACCCTGGAGAAATCCGATAAGTAACATATACTTAAAAAAAGATATAAAATTGAAACTAAGAAGATGATTGGTTGAAACTACAACTGACCTCTTTTCCTTTCTAGTATTTCACAAACTTGTAAACTTTGTTCTTAATTTTGGCAAAGTATAATCCAGGCTTCAGATCATCACCAAACTCCTGAAAAGACACATTGCTGAAACTTTTCAGAATCTTTCCTTCACCATTTGTAATTTCAATATCCTCTGGTTTATATAAGCTGATAGAAAAAAAACTGTTACTCGGATTCGGATAAATTGAAACTGAATTTTCCTTTTGAATATCTTCCAAGGCAGTAACAACCTGACAATTTGCAAAAGCTATTCCCTGACTCACGAAACCTAGTTGATCTATATTGGGCAGTCCATCAGTGGTGGCAGAAGATAATTCCAAGGTGTTAATTCCCTCCTGAACGTTTAGTTGAAAATCCACAGAATTCCATGTAGTAAAGGTACCTGTGGATGAAAAGCTGAGGTTATTATGAAGAACTTCATTGTTCAGTGTAACTGTAGCTGGCCTGTCTGTTGTTCCTCCATTTGCATAGCGGAAGCTTATGGTAGCATTCCCTGCATTGCTGGCAGAAATTTTAAATATGACTGAAGTTCCTATTGCATTATCAATATTGAGATAGGAATTCCCTTTATAACCTGCGTTTTTCTTTTCAATAACACCATCAAAGTTACAAGCTTCTGTTTCAGCTTCACTCACGGATGTGCAAGTAGTTTTACCCGTTGTTCCACCAACGCAACGACTGCAATTATCCAAAGTAGCTGTACCATTGATGGTACCGTTGCAATCTTTTGCTATGCCATTTACAATTATCGTAACCGGAGAAGATGCAGTCACTGCACCCGAATTATCTGTTGCTTTAGCAGTGATGGTATATGTCCCTGCACCTACTCCACCCCATGTATAGCTATATGTTGAAGTAGCATCAGTTCCCAACAAAGTTGCTCCGTTATAAAACTCCACTTTCGATATCAAACCATCTGTATCCAATGCAGAAGCATTGATTGTAATGGAAGCAGGTTCATAAAAACTTGCATTGTTTGTGGGTGAAGTAATGTTCACTGTCGGCGATGCATTAACTGGGGTTGGGTCGCATGTGGTAAATTCACCTACCAGACATCCTGCATACTCTTCAAGGTTGGTATATCCATCTCCATCACGATCTGCATTTTGATCTGATGTTGATTTGTTCAAACCATGAGCTGTTTCCCATGCATCCGGCATTCCGTCGTTATCAGAATCTATTGGGCCTGTCGTACTAGTATAAGTAGGGAAACCTCCTACTTGTGTTTCATTATCAATGATTCCGGTTTTTGCTCCGTATGCTCCTCCATAATTCGATGTCCCGCTTTTGACTGAGTTTACAGTTCGTGTATCTACGGCGTCTCTTTTAAGACTGGCTCCTGCTGTCGCTAGTACTTTGGTATAAGCATCCGCAGCCGATTGTGTATTGATGTTTATTCCAGAGAGAGCTGAGTTTAGTTTTAGTTCGCTAAGTGCAATAGAAGCATCGCCGGGTTGTACACCACCATTCCAGTTATCTGAGCTCACTGTTGCATTCCCATCAATATAGTTACCACTCACATACCATTTGCTGATTGGATTTCCTGCTGATTTTGAATCAGAAGGTTCTACAATCCGGTATCTTACTTTTCCGCTTAGCGTAGCAGGACCGGGTTTGTAATAGTTGTTTACCAAATTATGATTACCAGATTCTCCACCATACACATTGTTATAGCCCCAATTAAAAATCAAGTTGTTACGAAAATCAACTTTCTCAGTAGAAGCTGTTGTTAAATGATAACGTGCTCCGCAAAAACGTGGTGTTCTGCTTGTGTGGTTTGCAATAAGGTTGTGATGAAAGGTTGCACCCATTCCTCCCCAGATTCCTCCAAACCCGTGATCTCCTTTAGGATGTGTAGAATGATAAAAGCTTTCAGTAATGATGCAATATTGCATAGTGAAATTGGTATTGTCATAAAAACTAGCCTGTTCATCATTACCCCATGAATAAGAACAATGATCCAGAATAATATTGCTATTATTACGCCCCCAGGATGCGTCGTATTCACTAGTTTGGATACTTCCCGGTCTGAAACGCATATATCTGATAATTATATTGCTTGCTGATAATTGTACTGTGTAATTAGCAACACAAATTCCATCACCAGGAGCTGTCTGACCTAATATAGAAAGATCTCCATTGCTGATATTTATACCGGACTGAAGCTTGATTATGCCCGATATTTTAAAAATTACAGTTCTTTTGCCACTCGCTTGTAACGCTTCTCTCAAAGAACCGTTACCTGCGTCATTTAAATTGCTAACTATATATAGCTTTCCACCTCTACCACCTGTAGTGAATTTTCCATAACCTTCTGCTGAAGGAAATGCCAGTTGTTGTGAATAGACAGTTTTGAATAGAAGTAAGAATGCTATTACTGCAATTGTTTTTACCCGATAAAATGGTTTCATATTGTCATGTTTTTAATGATCGCTATTTTTATTTGCAAACTGACTGATTCATCTTTTTCATGAGGAATACCCTATTCAAAATTCAGAAGTAACATTTTTAAAAAAAAAAAAGATAAAAAATAATTAAGCACTGAAGTACTCACCTTCATTCTCATTGGAGGTCACCTGATTAACATATCTGTTTTCCAATTTAAATTAATAGAAAAATAATTAGGCAGCTGAAGACTCCCTAAAAAGTCATTTCAAACAAATTTTACTTTCATTGACTTCATTTAATTGACCTCTGTGAAATAACAGTTTATAAACATTTTTTAAATGAATGAATTTGACTAGTGTTATACACAATCATTAAATAAAGAGATGAAAACAACTCCACAATCAGAAGGAATAGGAACCAAATCAAAAGCTTCAGGAGATAAAATGAAAGCCATTGTAATTCATAATTATGGCGATGCTAATGTTCTTCATGCTGAAGAAGTGACTATTCCAAAAATTGGACAAGATGATATTCTAGTTAAAGTACAAGCCGCAGGAATTAATCCGATAGACTGGAAAATTAGAGAAGGATACAAAAAAGATTTTTTGGATAATAATAACCCTGGAATTCTGGGTTGGGATGTAGCAGGAACAGTAACAGAAGTTGGTGATCTTGTTACCAGATTCAAACCTGGAGACAAAATATTTGCCAATCCAACAGCCGCAAGAAACGGAGCTTATGCTGAATACATTATAATTCGTTCTTATGAAGCTGCTCTTGCTCCCAAAAATATTTCCTTGATAGAAGCAGCTGGTGTTCCTCTAGCAGCCCAGACTGCCTGGATTGGATTGTTTGAGAAAGCTAATTTAAAATCAGATCAAAAAGTATTGATCCATGGTGCAGCTGGTGGAGTTGGTACATTTGCCGTGCAATTAGCCAAAATTGCAGGTGCACATGTAATAGGAACCTGTTCTAAAGAAAATATTGAAATGGTCAAAAGTATTGGTGCAGACCAGGTAATAGATTACAAAAGTGAAGATTTCAGCATCAAGCTAAAAAATATAGATGTGGTGCTAGATACAATCGGAGGTGATACTCAGGTTAAATCTTTAAAGGTACTTAAATCAGGAGGTACGCTGGTTTCAACAGTTGGTGTTAATGCTGCTGAGAAAGCCCCACGTTCAGATGTGAACACAATAGCTTATTATTCGATTGCTAATGGAGCAAGATTAGCTGAGATCGGAGGTTTAATCGAAAAAGGTTTAATAAAAGTAATTATTGACAGGACTTTCCCATATGAGGACGTAAAAGAGGCTCATCAATTAAGCGAAACGCATCATGCTAAGGGTAAGATTATATTAACAATGGATCAAAAAACAAAAGGATAATTCAAATAGAAAAGAGCGTTATAAAATCTTCCATTCATTTTATTATTAACGCTCTTTTCTTTTAAAATTAATTTGGATTAATAAAATAGATTGATGCATTTACAGTACATTTTTGATTCACATTGTTGATTGCTGAATAACTATTCATACTTTCAAGAAACCTGAACCTAACTTCTCTTCTATTTTTGCAAAGCATATTTTTGATTTTCAATTTGAGGATCTCTTCCTGTTTCCTTTTTGTTACTTTCTTTTCAACCTTAATTTTGTATCGTCTTTCGAGTAATCTCGCTCTTTCCTAATCTTTTTTTCTCTCTCCAACAACTTTCTCTTCATATAAAAATAATTTGTCTTTGTGCAAAAAATGAGAGTTACTTCTTGCTGTCTTATTTGTAGATATCATAGTTTTTAAAATATTGATTTTTTTTATCAACCCAATATGAGAAATAAACTCGACCCAGTAAACCATAGAAGTTATGATCTTGATAAAAGAAAAATTTTTTCTATAAAACATTGTAACATATTCAACCTATTTGCGCCATTGATAAATATATCATTCACAAAAAAGGTCTGTTCTAATTATGTAAAAAACTCACCTGTATGTTGCAACACTACCATTTTTAGATTTTTATTTATTTGCTTCCTTTCATTTACTCACGTTATCTGCAAAGCACAAATAACAATTGATTCCATAAATACAACAATTAGTTCTTGCGGAAACAATGGGATAGCTTCAATTTTTGCAAAAAGTAAAAAATCAGATCCTGCACTTATGTATGAACTCATATCAGGACCATCAACTACAATAATTCAAAATAGTCCTGTATTTTCTTCATTGTCTCCCGGTAACTATGAAGTTAAAATTTATGATGTTGATTTTAATACAAAGGTCGAGCAATTTACAATTACCGGTAATTACCTGTTACCTTCATTGAATCCGGTAGGAATTAATCCTATATGTCCGGGGTTTACCAACGGCCAAATAAAAGGCAATCCTGATATTACAAAGGGAAGAGCCCCTTTCACCTGGGAAATGATATCTCCCGTGAGTAGCATTCCTCAATTGAGTGACCAATTTACCAATCTTACTACAGGATCTTATACAATTCGCATGACTGATGCATGTGGAAACTTTCAGACACGAACGGTTATTTTGGGTACTGGTAGTACAGGATTGTCACAATGGTCAAATGGAGTGCCCGTTGTTTCAAAGGTAGGATGTGACTCCATGATTTTAATGCACTACTTCAAAATTTCAAAAGAATATGCCAAGATCTCTCTTACGCTGACAATAGAATCCCCAGTAGGAGTTATTAACAAAAAAGTTATCCCTACACCAATCGACACAATTAATTTCTTTCCTGGATTATATTGGATAATTGACACAATTGCAGGAGCTGATTATGGACAACATTTAAAAGTATGTCTGACCGACACTTGCGGTGTTTCCATATGTGGTGCTACAGAGACCATATCCCCTTTTGATTTCGATCTGGAATATAAAGTATCTGGTAATTGTGATAATAAAATGAGTGCAATAGTTATCCTTAAATCTTATCCATGGTATAGTGATTACATGTATACAGATATTATGAAGCCCATAAAGATGACGTTGACGGATATTGCACTGAACACTGTCGTAGATTCAATGGAATGCACAAAAGATATGGCTTGCGGACTTACATTAAATGAGCATGAAGGCGGAAGAAATTATAAGCTTCAAATCATTGATGGTTGTGGAACAGTTTTCGAGAAAGATATTTTATGGCCAATCCCTGATGCTCCTTTTATTGCTTTTGGATCTGGAGCAGGTTGTCTGGACTCCACTTCAATAGGATATTTTCAAGTATTTAACTTTCGTTCAGTTGCAACAATGGAATTTCTTTCTGGTCCAACCACGCTAGGAAGCACCAAACCAGGATATAAATTTTCTGACAAAATCACTTACCCAAAATCATTCCAGATAATTCCGGGAGGACAGTTCTCTATTAAAAATATGGTTCCGGGAAGATACACTTATAGATGCTCTGATCATTGTGGAAATGTAATTACAGACTCCATTGAAATATATCCATTTACTGTATCAAATTTCAAGTATAGCTTTTCTTTAAAGAAAGGATGTGCCGGAGACAATATATTATATTTTGACGGGAGAAGTGATAATACTGCTGGACTTCATATCAAAGATCTTTCTACTGGAAATTATATCTATTTAAATCAAAACGTTTGGTCAAATGATTCACTAACATCTCTCCCTCCGGGGAAATATGGGCTTGAAATATACTATGGGAATTATAATTTGGGCGGCTACTTTTACAATGGATCCATGTCAGACAAAAATAATGACTGTTGGGCAGTATATGATACTATTACAATACCGGCTCATAATTTTAATGCTGTCAAATCAAACGTATCCATTTTCTGTAATGGAAACACATTTGTGGAAATAAATGTAGACAGCACTAGTGGCGTTCCACCATATCAGTATGAGATAACAAGTGGGCCTAAAGTTTTTCCATTACAAACCAGTAATCTTTTTAATGTCCCAACTTATGGAATATATACGATACGTGTGATAGATGCATGTGGAAACTCCAACTCAAAACAGATCACTGTAGATTCCACAAAATTCCTACCTATTATAAAAAAAGGGCCTTCATGCCTTGGAGGAAAAGTTGTACTTAAAGGGATATCATCCAGCTTTTTTTCTTATGAATGGAAAAAACCTTATGGCACTGTTTTTACAGGAGATTCACTTGTTATTTATCCAATGACCACAGCTGATACAGGTACATATTTAATAACAAAAAACGTTCATGTAAATGGATGTAATGATCAGTTTTTTTCTTCTTATCGTCTTCGCCTCTATGATATATCAGAGAACACTCATTCTATCTGCAAAGGAGGTTTTGTAAAGGTAGGTCCCAAAACCTATACACTTCCTGGCTTGTACAAGGATACTCTAAAAAACGCCTTTGGCTGTGATAGTATTATAATTTCCAGGCTCATTGCTGTTCCGCAAATATATGACACCAATCGCGTTGCAATTTGCTCAGGTGAGCATTTTGCTATCGGGTCCAATAACTACAACCTTCCGGGCATATATATAGATTCTATATTGAATACAGGAGGATGCTTCGATTACACTGTTACATATTTAAAAGTAAATGGAAGTAAAGATACAACTCATACATCAGTTTGTTCTGGAGGAAGTATTAAGGTTGGTAATAATGAATATCGCACAACAGGATGGTATACGGATACTTTTATTTCTCATTCTGGCTGCGATAGCATTGTTGTTACAGACCTTAAAATACTTCCTTTAAAATCAAACACCTTGAACAAATCAATATGCCAAGGTGAACATTTCACAGTCGGAAGCCACGAATATTTTCAAACCGGAATCTATATAGATACTATCACCACTTCCACATGTGACAGTATAGTCACACTGAATCTCACAGTAAACGCTATAAGAAAAGATTCATTAGAAAAAAGTATATGTTTTGGCCATGTAATTAAAATCGGAAACCATACATATTTTAAAACTGGAATATATAGAGATACAATACCAAGTATAAACTGTGATAGTATTATTATTTTGAACCTTACAGTACAAAAAGAAATAAGGGAGCCATTTGACGATCTTTCCAAGGAACATTGCTTCGAGGAAGGTGACCTATACGTTGGTCCTACATGGGGCAAGTATTTTCTCTGGAAAAATTCTGGAGATACAAATCAATTTATAAGAATTACTGAAGGTGGAATATATACAGTAACTGTCACTGATGAATTTGGATGCTCATCTACAGGAGACATTTTCATAAAAGAATATTGCATTCCAAAAATTTTTGTACCTGAAGCATTTTCACCAAATAATGATGGCCTACATGACGATCTTGAAATATTCGGTAAATATTTTACAAATTTTGAATTAAAGATTTTTAACAGATGGGGAGAAATCATATTCATCTCAAATGATAGAAATAAAAAATGGGATGGATATTACAGAAATGAACTCATGCCAATTGGCTCATACCCATGGATAATAAGTTACCAAAGCATATTTGAAGAGTACGGAGATAAACATGTTATGACTGGCAGCGTGACACTTGTTAAATAAAAAAGTGTTAGTGATCATTTTACTAAAAATTCTATCCGAATAATTTTGCTTTCAATTATGGAAATACAATTGATAAAACACCTATTCAGTATTAATCTGAACCTGATGAAACAACTTATACTCAATATTATATTGATACTATGTCTGACAAAAGTTAGTGCACAGGATTTACAATATTCCCAATTTTACGCAAATGCCTTATATCTGAGTCCATCTTTTGCCGGGTCTGAAGGCAATTCACGTGGCATCCTTGCTTCACGATATCAATGGCCTGGCCTTGAAGCTGCTTACTTTACTACAACAGCTTCGGTAGATCATTATTTTCATGAATACAGGTCAGGTGTTGCCTTAATAGCCACATCCGACCTTTCTATGGCATCGAAGCTTAAATCAAAAGCTGCAGGTATCATTTATTGTTATCAAATGAACCTTAACAAAAAAATTGTATTCAGGCCTTCCATACAATTTTCATATGTTACAAGAAGTATAGATTTTGACAAACTAACCTTTGGTTCACAATATAATGATGATGGTTTTCAGGGTGGAGCTACAAGAGAAACATTGAACTCCGCTACTATTTCATATGCAACCATAGCCGCCGGAGGATTGATCTATACAGAGGATTACTGGATTGGTATTACCGGTAATAATTTAAATACACCCAATCAAAGCTTTATGGATGGTAAAAGTTCTTTACCAGCGAAAGTTTCTTTCTTCGGAGGTTATAAATTCAGAAAGGGATCTCTGTTGCAAAATATAAATGCTGACCCAAACGAGGAAAAAAGCTTAACCCCAACCTTCCTATATAAGATGCAAGGTAAATCAGATCAACTGGATATAGGACTTTATGGAAGATATAATATACTTATTGCCGGTTTCTGGTATAGAGGAATTCCAGTAAAGCTTTATAAACCGGAAAGAAGTAATAATGATGCTTTAGTTTTTTTAGTTGGTCTTGCCCGGAATGGATTTAAAATAGGTTATAGTTATGATTATACAATTTCAAGACTAGCTTTATACTCTGGTGGATCACATGAGCTTACACTATCAATAGGGCAAAAAAAGGCTAAAAAAACAAAGATCCGAAAGAAACTCCCCTGTCCGAGTTTTTAAAAATGCACATGAAAAATGAAAAGTTTACATAAATCCTTCTTCAATAGATTAATCTTAATTAAATAAGTATTATATGTTGGATACCCAATATTATTACAATAATAAATTTAACTATCTCATTTTTATATTCATATCTAAGTAAACCAATCTTTACTCCTACCACTTCTTGCATCCTATCTTCTATATCAGCATCAAATCATACTTAGCATCAATAAAGCTTGAACCCAAAGGACTGTTATTAAAACACTTTTAGATTATTATCTAAAATGATGTGACCTGTCAAGTGGTTAATCGTAAGTCTTCAAGTGTATCAGTGTATCTAAGTGCTGACAGCATTTTTCACTATTGATGTTCAAAAACCTTTTTCTTTCAAGTCTTTAGTGCATAATCTCACTCCATTTTTTTTTAAAAAGAAAAACTTTAAACAATTCTTCTGTTTATTGATTATATAGGATAATCAATTTTATAAAACTCAGAGGGAGGAATTTTCCATTTAGATAAGTATTTTTTTCGATGGAAATCGATAAGGGAAAATCTAATCCGCTTTACAATAAACATTTAAATCTGTTTAAGACTATTTAAATTATGATCATCATAATCTTCTTTATATTACATTGGTACATTTCATTATTTTCTCAAACTTTCTTCCTGCATAGATACAGTGCTCACAGAATGTTCACTATGAATAAAACCTGGGAGAAGTTCTTTTATCTTATTCTGTATATAAGTCAGGGATCTTCATACCTGACACCAAGGGCATATGGAATTCTTCACAGAATGCATCATGCCTATAGCGATACTGAAAAAGATCCTCATTCGCCGCACCATAATAAAAATGTATTTACTATGATGTGGAAGACAAGGAAGATCTATAATGACATTGTCGACAATAATTCAAATGCAGAATCCGGTTTTAAGAAAAATCTTCCCGAATGGGAACTTATTGATAAGATTGGAGAAATGGGAATATCAAGAATACTATGGGCTTTGATATATATAGCCTTTTATATCACATTCGCCACACAATGGTGGATGTTCCTGCTGCTTCCTGTGCATTTTCTTATGTCACCAGTACATGGAGCTATAGTAAACTGGTTTGGTCATAAAATCGGATACAGCAATTTTAAAAATGGCGACGAATCAAAAAACACATTACCTGTAGATTTTTTGATGCTTGGTGAATTATTCCAGAATAACCATCACAAATATGCAAGCCGAGCAAACTTCGGTGTAAAGAAATTCGAATTTGATCCTGTATTTCCTTTCATCAAAATATTTTCATTCTTTCGGATTATAAAGATGGAAAAACTTTGAATAAGGTCCGAAGGAATTGAAGGACCAATATAGGTCAGAGAATTCCTCATGATATTAATATTTTTAAATGAGATTATTTATACCTAAACAACATCTTTTTAATCCACTTAGATAACTTAAGCAAGTTACCTTATTACTTGTTTCCTTTTTTAGATTTATTAAAACTGACCAATATTCTTTTAAAATCGGTCCTACTCTCCTTTTGCTTTGTTTTGTAAATTCAGGTATATTAATACCTTCATTTACCTTATTAATACTCAATGGAAATTAAATTTAAAGATATACTTTTTGGAATAGCTATTGGAGATGCATATGGCGCAGGTCTTGAATTTCAGGACCGAGACTGGATACGAAAGAATGTAGACTTTTCTTGTTTTCTGAATAAAAGAACAGATCTTGCAGATGTTGTTGATTCCTTTGGTAACAAAGTAAAAAATTATAATGAATGGGATTATACTGATGACACTGAAATGACCATAGGTTGCATAAAAGCCTTGGTTTCTAAAAAAAAATTTTCTGAAGATCTATTGATAGAATATTGGATAAAAGAATATGAAGAAGATAAAAAACAAAAAGGTATAGGTCGTCATGGCCATGGATCTATGCGCTGGGTTTATAATGGAGAAAAGACCATCGAAGACGTCCGGGACTTTCAAAAGAACAGACCTAACCCTGGCAACGGTCCTACTATGCGAGCAATCCCATTTGGCTTTGTTAACGAAGATCTTATTGATCGTTTTGCTACCATCAATGCAAATGCAACACATCCGAACCCTAAAGCAGTTGCTTCAAGTGTTTGTATTGCAAGGGCGGCGGAATATCTTATCATTAAAAAACTGAAAGCTGAAAAAATTATAGACTATTGTTTACCCTTTATCCAAAACATAGATACAGAATTTTATGATAAGTTAAAAACAGTAAACACTCTCCCCACCTTTTCCCTACTTTCAGAATCTGAATATGAAAATATTTGCGGAGCTCAGCCTATAATAAAGCCTTATTATCCCGAAGGTATTACAGGCCTCCCCTCAGACGCGATGTATACCGCTTTGAGTGCACTTTATATCTTAAAGCATTCCCAATCTACATTCGAAGGTTTTAAACAAGCTATTTACCTGGGAGGTGATGTTGACTCTGTTGCATCCATCATCACAGGGATACTGGCAGGAAGATATGGACTTGAAAGTATGCCTCATTATATGATAGAAAAGGTAGAGGGAAAAAGTATACTGTTAAAATTGGCAGACCTCTGGCAGAGATATTACTATTCATCTGATCTTTGAATCATGGCAATAATTCTATGAAAACCTACTCTTTGAGAACTTTGGTAGTTGGCAGTAAAATTTAAGCAACAAATAAATTGACAAAAGGAATATTAATATTATTTTTTCTTATAATGATACCAGGCACTGTAATCTTACTTGTTGCTTGGTTATATACATACGTTACAAAAAACAGTCACTTTCCAATATATATTCTCCTGGGAATATGGGCTGTCTTTATAGTGGGCACTGGACTTATGTTCTTGATAAGGCCATATTTTGAATTAATGATAGTGAATGAAGAAGATAATTACGGAGTCTATAAAATAGATTTAGAAAAATTTAGTCAAGAGCAATCAAAATGGCAACATGACAACTACGAGTTAGAATTAAACAGAGATCACTATCTTAGACTATATAAAAAAAAAACTGAAAGACATTTAATTGATTCAGTTAAATATGAATTTGTTAACGATCCATACAGCAAAAGGATTCGACTTGAAAAAGATTCTACACATCATCATATAATCGCCGATAATCCTACTTTATTCAGGAAACCATTTAACCATTTTTACTATGTATTCGAATCATCTAAATATGGAAATATGTTTTTTGAAAAGGATTAATATTAGAATGGGCTTTGATAATCTTAATAATATTCAGAATGCAATTTCAAGCATTCTTTTTTGATGTATAAGCATTTAATATTTTGTTCTTAATTGATTCTGCTATTAAAAGTGATTTCCCGGCAACCAGCATGAATACATGAATGAACATGGATATTATTAAATATCCAACAAACTCAATCTGTCGCAGCGTCTTGTATTTAATTTCATTAGTAATTTCCAAATGATTTTTCTTTACTTCATCTAGATTTAAACTATCAATTTCTTTATCAGACATAGTTTCTGATAAATAATATAAATTCTTGCTTCTGCATCCTCTGTAAAAAGCATTTATTACGCGTTTAGGCTTTAAGATAAACCCTGTAGATAATGCAAATAAATTCATTATAGAGATCAATGGTTTTCTGCAACTTCTGGATCCAAGCTCCCAGGCGCTAATTTCGCTTTCTCCAACTCTACCAATTCCATATCCAGCCATTATGTGATGTAAATCATGAAATTTAAGGTACTTTTTCCGAGCGCTCACATTGGGTACAGGAGCTAAAATACAACCTATATAAACTCTCACACAATGAGATTTAAAATCCTCACTTAAGTTCAGTTTATTAAATTTATAAAACCCAATTAATGCTTCTTTCGTGGTCATTATATAATAATTGAAATTCCTAAAAAACCGTTTTCTGTATTCTGTAATTTTTTGATCTTTATTTATTAAACAATTTAGTGATTATCCATCAATTAAGTAGCAAAAACGAATTCATTAACTGCAAATTGTAAGTAATCTTTTTATAAACTTCTATCCCTGACTTCATATTTATAGCCCTAAACATATTTGTCATATTATACAGTTGGTCTTTTAATAGGACATTTAAAGGGCACTTATAAATTCTTTTCCTGCAAAAACTGCCATCTAAAATGTCCTTTGAACATTCGGTTTTTATTTAAAAATTTGGAGATAATTAAAACTAAAAAATGATATGGAAACAACATTCAAAATTTGGGAAACAAGCAGAAAACGCTATTCAGAATACTTGGATAAATACGCATTAGAACAACTGAACAAGATTCCTAGCGGTTTTAACAATAATCTGATCTGGAATATCGGACATATCATAGTTGCTCAACAAGCATTGGTTTATAAATCCACAGAATTACCCTGGCATATTTCTGATGAATTATTTGATCTGTATAAATCAGGCACCAAGCCTATGGGAGACACCACGCAGGAAGAAGTCGATAATTTAAAAGTCCTTTTAACTTCTCTTATTGAAAAAACCAGAAAGGATTTTTATGATGGGGTATTCATTACTTTCAATGAACGGATAACAGGAACCGGGTTTCATCTGGGGTCATTAACTGATGCCTTTGAATTTAACAACTATCATGAAGCGCTTCACTTAGGATTTATGATGAACATAAGGAAGTTCGTTTAGGTGATTAACCTTATGCAGCCTATTTACCATGGCATATAAAAAATAAACAGCAAGAGTTTCTCTCATGAAACCCTTGCTGCAATAGAAAATATGAGAGCTTATTTCACTTCATACTTAAGTTTTTTTCCAAGTGCTTTCGCTACTTTTTCCATCTCTTCCCATGAGTCCATAATCGCAGTGCCTTTATTTCCTTTGTATTCAATTCTCATCCCATCTTGAGCAGCAACAGATATATTTCCTGTTAGCCAAACTTCTGCACCCTTTATTTCGGCAATAAGGCTCACTCTAGTCTTACTTCCTTTGAGCGTTTTAGGATTTGTGGCCACTTTTGAAGTATTTTTACCAGCCCTTAAAGTATAGTCTTTTTCAGAAAAGACCTCTTTGACTCTGTCTGCCACGCCATTAGAATCTGGAAGAGAAATTATGATTGTATTTGCCTTTTCTGGAATTGTCTGCGAAAACCCTAAAGTTCCTATCAGACCGAAAAACATTAGTAAAATTATTCTTTTCATTATTATTGATTTTTAAGTTTTATACGCATTTCTCATTTACGGTCTCAACTCAGTATTGTTGCGGAATGTGCATAATCCAGATACTAGATGTGTGTTTTTAATAATCCCTCAATTTATGTAATATCATAAGAAACATTAACATATATATCGTTCAGAAAATCAATCAATAAGGTAGCCCCTAAAGAGACTAAATTACGACTACAAAGTCTCACGATACATATTTTCCGATAAAATTTTAACACAAACCAACTATTAATTACCAGATAATTATCTTACCATCAATTCGACACTTTTTAAGTCCGTCGAATTACCTCCTGTCATGAGTGTAAATTTTCCGGGCTCTACGCCATAAAGCATATTAATATCATAGAATGATAATAAAGATGGATCTATGTTAAATGAGACGGTCTTTGTTTCTCCTGGATTCAGGGTCACTCGTTTAAAACCTTTCAGTTCCTTAACCGGCCGTGTTACTGAAGCTACCTGATCTCTGATATATAATTGAACAACTTCTTCTGCCTGCATATTTCCTGTATTGGTAACATCAACATTAAGAGTCAAAGAACCAGAAATACTCATTGTTGGCTGACTTAATCTTGGGCTACTATACTGAAAGGTTACATAACTTAATCCATGACCGAAAGCATATACAGGCTCATTATCTGAAAATGCGTAATCGAATGCACGAGACATGGATTTTCTGCTGTAGTAAGCAGGTATATGTCCTGCAGACTTTGGCAGTGAAACCGTGAGTTTCCCAGAGGGAGCAATATCTCCGAACAATATTGAAGCAGCGGCATTACCGGTCTCCTGCCCCATATACCAGCCCTCCAGGATTGCTTTTACTCCTTCATTGTCTTTAAGATTTCCAATTGCAAGTGGCCGCCCTCCCATAAGATAAATGATTACAGGTTTCCCTGTTGCTACTATCGAATTGATTAGTTCATTCTGAGAACCTATGAGATCTAAGGAACTTCTATCACCCTCATGCCCTTTCATCCATGCTTCACGGCAAGTAGTCTCATTGTCCCCAACAACAAGAACTACAATATCTGCAGCTGAAGCAACTTTTATCGCTTCATCAATCAGAGGCTTATTTTGTTCAGGTGTCGATAGTTTTATATCTAATGCATGTTTCCAGTTGTAGAAAGAATTCTTCTTATGATTTTGGGTAATCTCACAACCTTTTGCATATAATACTTCAACATTATTTCCAGCACGTTTTTTTATTCCGTCCAGAATAGAAACATTATAGAAAGGGGTTCCGCTATAACCTCCCAAATATGCAAAATCAGCGTTGGGGCCTATCACCGCTATTTTTTTATACTTGTTTATAGTCAGCGGCAACACGTTTTCATTATTCTTCAATAAAACAATTGATTTTTGCGCAGCCTTTAAAGCAAGTGTTTGAGACTCACCTTTCTTTGCCTCTGCAATGGCATTGGAAGCATTTACATAAGGGTTCTCAAACAGACCAAGGTTAAATTTCAAAATCAATATTTGTTTAACACACGAATCAATCAAAGAGATATCAAGTTTGTTTTCTTTAATCAATTCAGGTATCGTGTTATATGAATCAGGAAGCGGGAGCTCAATCTGAATCCCGGCCTTGAGTGCCTGTAATGCAGCTTCTTTAGGACCTTCGGCTACTTTATGATCAGCATGTAATTGGCGTATCCCTTCATAATCTGATACTATTAATCCTTTAAAACCTAATTCCTCTCTAAGTATCTCCTGTAACAGCCATGCATTCGAATGTGATGGTATTCCATCTATCTCATTGTATGATGCCATTACTGCGGCAGGCTTTGATTGTTCTATTACATATTGAAACGGATAAATATGAATTTCTCTTAGATCTCTCATGCTAATATTTCCAGAGTTTCTGTTTAGACCTCCTTCAGGACTTCCATGAGCAGTAAAATGTTTAAGAGTTGCCAGAACATGATATTTATCCACCACACCGCTGCTTCCACCTTGCAAGCCTCTTACCTGAGCTGCACCCAGACGACTGTTCAGAAATGGATCTTCTCCATAAAATTCTTCGATCCTTCCAAACCTCGGATCTCTTCCTACATCTAGTATTGGAGTAAGTGCCTGATGACCTCCACGGGAACGCATTTCTCGAGCGGTTATATCATATACTTCTTCAAATAATTTTTCATCCCAGGACGATGCAAGACCTATTGTCATAGGAAAAGAGGTAGCTTCTGGCTTCATAAGACCATGACAGCCTTCATCGTGAAAAATTGCAGGTATACCCAAACGGGTCTTAGTCATTAGAAATTTCTGTGCAGCATTTTTCCAGTTCACATCTTTTTCTATAGGTAAATTCATTGGACCAATCTCGCCTATACCATTTTTGAAGATTTCCTTAAATATAGTTTCCTTAAATGTACTGTCACCTGTAACTACCTTGGTTCCATCAATATCCCAAAAGCCTATAAGCTGAGCTGTCTTCTCTTCAATAGTCATTCGGGAAAGCAAATCCGCAGCCCTTTCCTCTGGAGATAGTGAGGCATTTTTATATTGAGGTTTTTCTTCTGATTTATGAAGCCATGCTGAACAAAGAATAATACATACAAAGCATAAACTCAGCTTAAAAAAGACTTTACTTTTGATATTGAACATTTTTAAGAATTATAAAATATGAAATGATTGTGAGGGATAAAGATATAAAATACAATCATTTAACCCAAAAGTCATCACTTGTAACAAGAAGTAAAAATGAAAACAAAAAGCCAGAAGAGCAATCTACCGGCCTTTTGTTTTTAATGTTAAAATAACTTAATTCAGACTCTTAGTGAGCCTCTGAACCCTCTGGCTGCATAGTAAGATTCCGCTCCATTGTGATACATAAAAACAGTGTTATAGCGACGATCACAGAAAATCGCTCCACCGAGCTTTCTTATATCAGAAGGTGTTTTTACCCAGCTGGATGTTTTAGTATCAAAGTTCCCAAGCTTCTGAAGTTCCCTATATTGTTCTTCTGTCAGGATCTCGATCCCCATGTCAGACGCCATCCCCATTGCACTATTTTCCGGTTTATGCTCTTTCCTAGCTTCTAATGCTTCATGATCATAACAAATACTTCTTCTTCCTTTAGGACTCTCAGCTGAACAATCATTAAAAATATATTCACCCGTCTTTTTATCATAACCTACCACATCAGGTTCGCCACCGGTTTTTTCCATTTCATTAAGCGACCATAGCTTTTCTGCATAAGCAGCCGCTATTAGCTTAGCATGGACAGCAGCCCATTCAAGTCCTTTATGGCGATTCATATTTTTCTCAAAACGAACTTTTAATATTGTGAGCAACTCTTCACTTTCTTTAGCTGACAATTTCTTTTTATTAGCCATGATTCTATTCAATTATTTATTCAATGAAATAAAACAGTCTCCAATCTAAATATACTAATCGTTTAATCCTCTTCCTTCGAGTATTTGTTGTATGCATTTTTCTATTCTGGACTCTCGGGTCTTGGATTGCTTGGGTTGAGAAAAATAAAATATGTATGCTCTTTGTCGTCCAGGTGTCAATTCTTCAAAAGCAGTTTTCAAAACCTTCATTTTATCTAACCTCTTTTGAAACTCTTCTGGTATCGGGTAATCTGAAGTCTTTTTCAATTCTACTTTTAAACCAGCTTCTTCAACTTCAACGGCTTCATAAATATAGGACTTCAATGTCTTTTCCAACTTCACTATTTCCTTCACATTTGTAAACCGAATCTGTCGTGCTGACTGTACATTTTCAGTTTGTTGGATTAGAATACCTTTCTTATCCTTTAAAAGTGCGCCTTTGAAAAACAAAAGCGCACAATATTCTTTAAACACATGTATTAAAACAATGTTCCTTTTCTCAAACACATAACAAGGACACCCCCACTTCAACTCTTCTGTCAGCGCAGTGTCAAGAACAATCGTTCTCAATTGCTCGATTTCTTCCTTCCACTTTTGGGCTTCATTAAAATAAAAGTCAACCTTGGGGTTCATGTTATTTATTTGTTTATTGATTTGATGAAACGAACTTTCTATCAGAAGGTCTGAAATACCAAGATACTATAATCAAAACGATTAATAATACTGGTCCGATATTTTCTGTGGGTGCGTCTGCCACGGCAATATGTGAATATAGAGCTCCTGACATGCAAAAGAAAAATCCTGCATAAGCCCATTCCTTTACTAAAGGAAATCTAGGAATGAGTATTGCTATGACTCCCAAAATTTTCCAGACTCCAATTATAGTTAAGAAATAAGCAGGGTAACCTAAATGGGTAACTCCCTTTACAGTGTCTTCCACATGAAGTAATTGTGCAATTCCACCGGAAAGCATTCCCAGTGACAACCAAAGGGTAGCAACCCAATAGATAATTTTGTTTCTCTTTGTCATAATATGTTACTTTAATTTATTTACTATTTCTTGTAATCTGTTATGCGCCATGTTAATTCCTTGGGCAAATGGCAACTGAAGTATCTGATCTCGTATTGCAACAGATCTGTATACCACGTGCATTCTGAGCTTGCTGGTATCATCTGTGAGCCTTTCAAAATCAAGGAACTCAAGCTGAGGACCAAACGGCGCATTCTCCATTTCAAACGTTCTTGTAATTTTCTCATTCGGAATAAATTCATGAATGACACCACTAAATCCATGTTTATTACCCTTGGGATCAAGCGTTTCAAATTGCCAGCTACCATGCTTTTTATTTTCCAGTTTCAACACTTTTGTTCCCATCCATTGCTCAACAATTTCCGGTTCAATGTATGCTTTAAAAAGCAAATCCAATGGCAACTCAAATTCCCTTGTGATCACTATCTCCTGCTTGCCTTCTACAGCATCTATCTTTGTTTTTAATTCCATTTGCTTACCTATTCTTTTGACTTGTATTTTTTCATTATGGATTCCAATTTATTAAACCTGTCATCCCACATTTTACGGAATGGTTCAATGAAGTCTGCAATCTCTTTCATTTTATTTGGGTTTAGGTGATAATACATCTCTCTGCCATTTTGCTCCTGTTTAAGCAATTCGCATTCTGTAAGTATCTGTAGATGTTTCGATACCGTCGGTCGGGCCGTGTCAAAGTTGGCAGCTATAGCTCCCGCAGTCATGGATTGAGAGGCAACCAACAGAAGTATAGCCCTTCTTGTAGGGTCTGCTATGGCTTGAAATACATCTCTTCTTAAATTCATTATGTAGCTATTTGACTACAAATATACATGTAGCTATTTAACTACACAAATTTTTTAGCATTTTTTTTAGTAATTTATTCATCCTAAGATAAAGCATCTTAGGTTCAGCAAGCATATCTAACTCAGAATTACAGATTTGTATCTTCCCTCCGGTAATAAATAATTCTGAAAAAAAGAAAAGATATTGAATCTCTTATAAGCCTATTACGATTTGAGAAAACCATAATAGTTAATTGACATACATCAGATATGAAGAATAAAAGAACTTTAGCGAGTTCTTTATTTTATTATCAATGAAGTGAAGGATATGACTTATATTCAGGAAAAAATTTGTATTATATAATACGTCACAAGTAAATTGACAACATTCTCCCCCAATAAATATAGTCTGATATGCTAGACCATTTTCCATTTTATTTAACTCTGATAGTCCTTATAGTATTGCTGATAATGCTGAGCAATAAAATTAAAGTTGCATACCCGGTACTATTAGTTCTGGGGGGATTGACAATGAGTTTTATTCCTTTTATTCCAGTAATGAAAATTGATCCTGAATTGATTTTCATAATTTTCCTTCCACCATTATTGTATGAAGCAGCATGGACCAATTCCTGGAAAGAGCTCTGGCATTGGAGAAGGATCATAGGAAGCTTTGCATTTATTGTCGTCTTTCTTACTGCAATCGCAGTAGCTTTTATTGCTAACTCAATTATACCTGGATTTTCACTGGCTTTAGGTTTTTTATTGGGAGGAATTGTTTCGCCACCGGATGCTGTAAGTGCGAGTGTAATTCTAAAACTTGTAAAAGCACCTAAAAGAATGTCCTCTATTCTTGAAGGAGAAAGCTTACTAAATGATGCTTCCTCACTTATTATCTTTCGTTTTGCAATGATAGCAGTGGCCACTGGACAATTTATCTGGTACGAGGCAGCATTGAGCTTTGGCTGGATGATCATTGGAGGCATTGGTACAGGTTTAATCGTAGGATTGCTTTTTTTAAAAGCACACAAATGGCTTCCGACGGATGTAAACATGGATATTATCCTTACGCTTGTGACACCTTACGCAATGTACATCGCAGCTGAAGAAGTACATGCTTCGGGCGTCCTTGCAGTAGTGAGTGGAGGACTGTTTTTATCCTATTTCAGACATCATTTCCTTACGGGCTCTTCTCGTTTGAGTGGAGAGAATGTTTGGCAAAGCCTTATATTCCTATTAAACGGATTGGTCTTTTTGCTGATTGGACTGGATCTTCCTGAAATCATTTCGGGATTACAAGAAGAAGGATTCGGTTTTTACCATGCAACTGCATATGGATTGTTTATTACTTTTGTGCTGATCATAGGCAGAATGATTGCTGCTTACGGTGCATTAATTACCACATTGTTTGCTAGTCATTTCATTAAAGTTGCTGATAGTAATCCTGGTTTAAAAGCTCCTCTTCTACTCGGATGGACAGGTATGCGAGGAGTGGTTTCTCTCGCGGCTGCACTATCTATTCCTGTGACACTTGACAGTGGGATGCCTTTCCCCCATCGGAATCTTATATTGTACATCACATTTATAGTAATACTTGTAACATTAGTATTACAGGGATTAACATTACCTTTCCTTATTAAAAAAGTAAAATTACCGAACTTCAACGATCATCTTCCTGAAGAAGAAACAAAAAACCTCCTTCGTGAAGCATTGGCAAAAGAGTCTCTGAATTATCTTACAGAAAATCATAAAGTAGAAGTAGAACATAGTTTCCACTTACAAAAGCTGGCTACCAAATGGGAGAAACAAATGACAGCAGATGAAGATCCTAACTTGTCTGAAAGAACAAAATTGATTTATGGGAACATACTTGAAAAACAGAGACAGTTACTAATTCAAATGAATAACAAGGAAAAGCATATTGATGAAGAGATCATTAGGAAATTTCTACATCAAATAGATTTGGAAGAAGAAAAACTGAAGCTCGAATAAAGTTAAAAATTAAAACTATTTACTAACTAAGATCTTTTTTGCAACAATCTGATTATCGGCACTGACAGTTAGAATATAAATTCCATTCTTCAGATCTGAAAGGTTTATATCCTGGCTAAAGCTGCTTTTTTCAAATTGATTAAAGGAAAGAATATTTTGTCCCAGAGTATTATAGAGGTCAAAGCGAACATTATTTTCTCCATCCATTAGAATATCAATAGAAACCAGATCAGTGGCAGGATTCGGATATGTATTTATAATAAGAGAAGGTGAAGCCCTATAGATTTTAATATTATCCAAATAAACAGAATTACCTGCAGTACCATAACTTGTTATATATAATTTAGCACCTTTCTGATTGGCAACCGCTTCTAAAGGTATATTCACTGAGCTCCAATCTCCAGGCTCCGGATAGAAGTTATCATTTGTTTTTCTTGCAGTATTTAAATCTCCACCATAAATCGTTTTTAACAAATATTTCTTATCTATACAGCCAAGAGAAAACTCAATAACCAGACTATCTGTTTCATTAGAATTATTAGCTGCTCCCGCAATATCAAAGTATAAATTTGGATGATCATTATCACTAAAATCCAGATTTGGGGATATAAGTACATCATAAGATTTAGGATTCAAATGATAGGAATTTTTGTTTGAAATTGAAATACAGCGATTACTTTTTTCAAACGCTCCAGGAAAAGCCAAGTCCCAGGTATCAGAAGCATCCGGATTATAAATTGACCATCCTTCTGACAGCATTCTGTCTGATTCAAAAGTTAAGTTTTGAGTATATTGATGAAGGGGCTTTGAACAACAACCTCCACTTTCTAACAATTTCTTTCTACGGGGACTCACTTCTAAAAAAGTACGCATTCTTTCCTTTTGTCCCTGAGTAAATATGTTCATGCATTTATCTACTGTATAATCAAGGTAATTCTCATACATCTTTGGAACTCGCACTCCGGAACATTCTGTATATCTAACATCACAAAGTGTTTCGGTTGAATCAGCATGCCATTCCTGAGTTGGTGTGTCTGCAATAAAATCGTCTCCGCAATAACTGTCTCCCCAGATATGAATAAGACCCAACCAATGACCTACTTCATGAGTAGCCGTCCGACCCAAATTGTATGGTTTAGCAGCTGATCCCGTTGTTCCGAATGCTTTGTAATCAATTACTACTCCATCAGTAAACTCAAAGCCATCATTGAATGGTGCTCCAGGAATACCTGCCCCTCCAGGTGATTGAGCATATCCTAAAATTTTGCCAGCAATGTTGGTCACCCAGATATTAAGATATTGATCGCTTGGCCAATAAGAAAGTTTTTTTAACTCAACATCATCCATCTGGTAATCAAAGGATAACTTTTTATTATATACTCTGACAATACCTTTAGTAGATCTACCATCAGGATCATATTGCGCCAGACAAAACTGGATGCGGGTGTCTGCTCCAACGGGATTTGTATTAAAGCCATGAGTGCCTGGCATCTTCCTGAAATCTTCGTTTAAAACTGTAATTTGAGAATGAATTTGTTCATCAGAAATATTTGTGTTATTAAACCCTCCAATGAAATTATTTTGGGAATTATGAACAACATGAACGACTATGGGAATTTCATAAACGAACGTATCCGATATTTTTGCATTTCTCTTTTTGATAGTTCTTAAGAAATGTTCAACCTGATCAGGGGTTGGTAATGGCCTCGAATTTTGGGGATATGAATTCGTTATGCATTCTCTTTGTGCAAATGTTTTTGAAAGAAGAAGAACAAAAAATAATAAGACACAAAAAAATCTCATAGTCACTTATATTATATGTAAATAAAAAACTTATTCTGTTTTTTAATCAAGTTTCCTATATTCTTAATCACTGATTAACGTTAAATTTCAAAATTAATATAATTACTTTAGTGGAGAACAAAGTTTGTTATTTACGTAATAATGAAATAAGGAAATGAATGGCGAAAATGAATTAATTAACGATATTGTTATACCTTTTTTAATTAAAACTAATTGAATACATTTTTCGGTTATTGAATGGCTGTATGAATAATTTTTACGTTGAATAACTAACCTAACTATGTTATATGAAAAACTATTTTAACCTACTCCTTTTCTCCTTTATTATAATTCTTTCAAGCTGCAGTGGATCTGATGTTTATCAAGGTAACTGGAAAGCTACAGACACTAATGGAAATAAGTTTGAAATTAATTTTGAACCTAAAAAATTTTCAATTAAAAACGTTGACGGTAATATTGAAACCTTTGAATACACTCAAAATTCAGTGAAAATTGAAAATTCTGTAAGAACTTATGGTATAAAATTAAGTGATGGAAGGGCATATAATATTTTATTGCCAATGAAACAAGCAAAGGGGTAATTATGCTTGAAAACAATGAGTCACTTTATACCATAAGCAGGGTATCCTATATTCAATACGAAGATCTTTATAAATTAACAAACTAACTTACAGTATAAAACATCACATAATTACTAAAGACTAAAAATTATGAGAGAAGCCCATATAACTGATATTGAAGACTTACTGGTTAGTGAAGAGGAAACATTTACATTAGAAAAAGATTTTATTGAAAAAGTTAAGGTACTTGGCATTAAAGAAATTGAACCGCTTCTGGAAGAGTATGTCAAAATAATAGGTAGACTCGAAAAGTAACAATTTCTTACACTTTTAAGGGACCTGTTTATTGAGTTTAAAAAACTTGCTTAAGATATTTAATTAATATCTATGATTTACAGAAGTCGATTTCTCTTCTCAACTGTTATCATACTTTTCCTATAATAAGACTTAACAAAGTAATACTGTTTCTGGTAACTTGCACAAACTACTTTTTAATTACTTATTACTTTTGATCATAATATGTTGCTTGAGTTAATTCAACTTAATACTTTCATATAAACTTTACCACCAATTTTATATTAAACATTTTGTTCTTATTGAGGTTTGCGAGTTAGCTTAAACATAACCCATTCATTATGAGAAACAAAATATATCTACCAGCACTTATTTTTTTACTTTTCACATTAAATAAAATCATTGCTCAACCTATACTTGTAACAACTGTACCACCTGAGAGCTACAGCTATTTCAAGGCATTGAACAAACTTTATTTTTTTGATAAAGATAGTTTATGGACCTCAGATGGAACGTCTGGTGGTACTACATTTCTTAAAGATCTTGGTCAAAGAGGAGTATCCTTTTCGGAATTTTCCTCTTCAACTGTAGCCTATGAATTGAGTAGCTCCTTTGTATTTGTAACAAAAAAAGCCTCTGTGATGAGCCTTTGGAGGAGCAATGGCACTGCAACAGGAACTGTTTCTATTGCCAATTACAATTTCATAAAGCCATTAGGTGTGCTCAATAATGAGTTCTATTATGGTGCACTTACCGGTACGATCTCCAGATTATATAAGATAGGAAATACCGGTTCCCCTGTTCTTCTAAAGACAATAAATCTAGAACCATTTTCAAAACGAGATTCGATTTTTCAAAGAGAATTTGATGATCATGAAGTTTTAGGCAATTCATTGTTTTTCCGAGTTGAACCTTCAGGCACTTCAACGACCGCAGAGCTATGGAAAACCAACGGTACAGCTGCAGGAACTGTAAAAGTAAAAGATATTCCCGGAGTTAGTGAATTTCCAAACTTCACTAACGTTAATGGAACCCTCTTTTTTGCTGAAAATAGCTTTCCTGTTAAGCTTTGGAAAAGCAATGGCACTAATGGAAACACTGTCATTGTAAAAAGCTTTTCAGAAGAGTTTAATTTCATATCTTCTTTTGCCGCATATAAAGGAAAACTTATTTTTAATCAGAACTCATTACTTTTTTCAAACTCATATCTTTATGTGTCAGATGGAACTGAAAACGGTACTAATATTATTAAAGTACTTCCTAGAGGAGGCGAAGGAACAGCTGTATTGCAAGCCGGCATAATAAATGATCAACTTGCTTTTTTTAATACCTCGATAGAAGAGCCAGCGGTTTTATTCAGATCAGATGCTACTCCTTCAGGTACTATCCTTGTCAAAGAGCTTGCTGTTCCTGGTCTTGGAGAGGTTGAAAATTTATCAGATTACCTCTTTTTTTCAAGTCCTCTTGAACTATTCGGAGCATTTCAGCTAGGTCAATCTGATCTTACTACTCCAAACACCCTTCCAGTGAAAGTTCTTTTTCCCGGCACAGATTTTCCAACTTCTCAAAGTCTGGTAAATTTGAATAATGTCCTCTATTTTACAACTATCGAAAATGGTATTAAGAAACTTTGGAAATATAATCCCAATGTGCCTAATCCCTTAACAGCTTATTTTACGGTTGTTAATGCTCTGACTGATCAGGATAGAGCTCTTTTGAGAGAGAACGACACGATTGTCAAATACCAGCAGGAAACCATCAACATCCGTTATAATCCACTATCAAACCCTGGTAGTGTGAAGTTTATTCTCAATGGGTCTACTTTCAGGGTTGAAAATGAAGCACCATTTGCTTTGGCAGGTGATAATAATGGAAACTACAATGCTTGGCTTCCTTCAAACCAGGGATACTATACAATTGTAGCTCAGGAATTTTCCGGAAACAATGGAACAGGTACATTGCTGAGATCTACAACAATAAATTTCTTTGTGCAGGTTATAAACTTTGGACAATCACCTGTTGCAAATGCCGGGATAGATAAAAATATAACCTTGCCAACAACATCTACAACCTTTACAGGAAGCGCATCTTCACCTGGAGGAAGTATAATTGGAACACTTTGGACTTATATTAACGGTCCAGCTCAAAGTTTAGGCATTGATAATCCCGTAATTGCAAATCCAACATCTTTGACAACCAATGTGACTGGATTTGTTGCACCTGGACAATATCTTTTCAGGCTCTCTGCAACCAATAATTTTGGCATCACTGCATACGATGATATCTATGTCAACGTAAATGGTCAATCAGTATATGGTTTCAGAATTGTAAGAGGAGGAACAGAAGGTGATGGATTTTTAATCTCGGATGGAGATATAGTTAATCTGGCTTTATACGAAGCTACCAATCTTAACTTTCAAGCTCTTACAAGTCCTGAATCAATAGGTAGTGTCAGATTCAATTATGATGGCACTAACCGAACTGAAAATCAACCTCCTTATGCATTTTATGGTGATATCAATGGAGTATATAATGGAGGCCCAATTACAAACGGCAATCATACTTTGTCTGCAATTCCTTATACTGGGAATAATGCAACGGGCACAGCCGGTCTATCCAAAACAATTTCATTTACTGTAATTAATGGAGCTTCTTCATTAAGAGCTGGAACAACTACATCTGCGCACACTGCAACTTGTTATCCTAATCCATCATCAGGAAATATGAATATAACTGTCTCCGTTGTTGAAGATAATTATAGCACCATAGAGATTTATGACGGTCGTGGAAATTTTGTTGAAAAGCTCTTTGAAGGAAGCGTTAACAATGATTCTGAACTTAACTTTATATGGAATTCACATAATAAAACGGGACTTTATCTATTAAAGATAAAGATGGGAGATAAAGAATCTATTGAAAAACTGATTGTATATTAAATTTATTTTTGATATTGAGATTTATAAGAGAGATACTTTATTTGATATCTCTCTTATCTCTCTTATTACTTTTTAACTACCCCTTTATTCATCAGATTCATTAGTTTCCTAAACACATACTTCCCTCAATTGAAAATTCACATTGGTTAAACATCCAAAATATGCATAATGATCTTATCTATTTTTATCCCATCAGATAAATCAACTCTTCTAATTAAACTTTTAACTCATATGCTATCATACGCGATTGATAACCTTTGCAGCACTGTTAACTTCAGCCATGCTGAAGAAAAAAAAGAATTTGAAAAGAATTTTTACAAAGCTTTTAATAAATTAAAAGAACAGAAATTCATCAGGAGCATTTGGAACTGGGATGATGATCAACAGACAATCAGTTTTAAGATACCTAATGAACGAATAACCATCTATACATATAAAAATGAAAGAGAACAAAATGTCATGTATTCGGGAGGGCTTTTCGATCGTGAATATTGTCAATTTGATAAATTCGGATTTCAGCCACCTGTGACTAATGATAAATACATGGAAGTATTAACTTTATTTTCAACTAGTCATTTCGATAGGAACTTATATAATGTTGAAAAAATATTTATAAAGGAATACTGCTGTGAACAAGCTCGAGAACAAGGCTGCAAATTTATTCTTGCCACCTGTACTCCTCTCCTACTAAGACTTTATTTGAAATGGGGATTTAAAGTAATTGAAACAAGAGAACTTAACGGTGCAATCAGACATTTGATACAACTTGATTTATAAGTAACTTTTTTGCTTTACCCCAGGACTAACAAAATCAAAGACATTGTGCAAACATAATACTTTGCTTGATGTCTTTGGTTTTATTCTAAAAATTGGTACTTAATACATTGCAAACAAATGAATATACACTATATTCAGCCTTTATTACCTATTTATAGAATACTAAAATGAACATTATTAAAATATTACTTTTTATTCTTTTCACTTCTACCACTATATGCGGACAAACAATCAACTCCTCTGTTCCAAAGAAAATTGATAAGACCGGAAGATATATCTTTTATCTTCATGGAAGAATCATTGAAGAACAAGGTATCAATGCAGCTCACCCTACATTTGGAGAATATAGATATTTAGATATTCTCGATTCACTAAAAACACACAACTTCAATGTAATTAGTGAAGCAAGGCAAAAAAATACCGATGATATTTTATACGCAGAAAAAGTCTTTAAACAAATAGATACTCTTATAAATGCAGGAGTTGATCCAGATAAGATCTTTGTTTTCGGAGCATCTAAAGGTGCATATATAACACTCTGGATTTCTTCGAAAGCTTTAAATAAAAACCTCAATTTTATTGTTATGGGAGCCTGCTCTGACGAAACTATTAATAAACTAAGTGGTCATAAAATCTGTGGAAATTTTTTATCCATATTCGAAGCTTCTGATAATTTTGCTGCGTCTTGTGTTTCTTTATTGAAGGAGCAGAAATGCATATCAGATTTTCAAGAGATAAGATTAACTCTGAATAACAAACATGGATTTTTATATAAACCATATAGTGAATGGATGACACCATTGATTAATTGGACCAACAAAATTGATTAATTATAAATCAATACTTTATACTTATGAGAGTAATGTTATTTTTTTGTCTGACTTTATTCACCGCCAATTTGTGTGCGCAAAACAAATACATTTGTATCACTGTAGATGATTTACCAACCGTAACTTATGGTCAAAATAATGACAAAATAATAACTGATAAATTAATCCAATCCTTTATAAAGTTTAAAATACCAGCAATAGGTTATGTTAATGAAGCTAAACTTTACACAGATGGTAAAATAGATTCATCAAAAATTGATTTATTAAGAATGTGGTTAGAAAGTGGTAACGATTTAGGAAACCACACTTACTCTCATCTTGACTTCAATACAGTTGAAGATTCCGTATATTTCAATGATATTTTAAATGGAGGAATAATAACAGGTAGGTTAATGAATGAGTATGGAAAAGAATTAAGGTACTTCAGACATCCGTTTTTGCATACAGGCATGAATGAATCAAGAAATACTTCATTAGAAAATTTCCTCAAACAACACCATTATACCTCTGCTCCTGTAACAATTGACAATGATGATTATCTATTCGCAAGGTTTTACAATCAAGCATTTCTTCAAAAGGATGATAGTTTAATGATCAAAATAGGAAATTGCTATGTTGACTATATGGAGAAAAAACTTATTTACTTTGAACAAAAGTCAAACGAAGTTTTTGGCAAGGCTATTGCTCAGACCTTGTTAATCCATGCTAGTCTTTTAAATGCAGATTTCATGGATGAGTTAGCAATCATGTATCAAAAACACAATTATAAATTCATCTCACAAAAAAAAGTATTACGTGACAAAGCTTACAAAAGCCCTGATAATTATTTTACAAAAAGGGGAATTTCCTGGATCTATAGATGGGGATTCACTAAAGGAATGAATGAAAGTATGACAACCGGAGATATTACCACTCCGGAATATATCATCAATATGTCAAATGAGTATTAATGTAACTTGATTTGTTTTTTATGGTACGAATTATATTTCCTTCTTGTGTGCTGTTTATATTAATTTTCATTCTGAGCGCAATAAATCTTAAAAGAGATACTACAATGGCTTCAGGTGAAAATTTCATAATAGCGGGAGCTGACCAGGTTGAGCTTTACCTTCCTTCCCTGAAAGGGAAAAGGGTTGGAATGATGGTTAATCAAACATCCATTATTGGCAATAAATCAATTGTTGATAGCTTACTTTCCTTAAACATCGCAATTAAAACCATATTCGGCCCGGAACATGGTTTCCGATCTAATGCCAGCAATGGTGCTGCAATAAAGGATGAAATAGACGAAAAAACTGGCATACCCATTATTTCCTTATATGGCAAAAAAAGAAAACCATCAAAACAGGACATGGATTCCATTGATGTCATGATTTTTGATATACAGGATGTTGGTTGTCGCTTTTATACAAATATTAATAAGCTTTTTGATGTGATGGAGGCATGTGCAGAAAATCAAAAAGAGTTAATAATATTGGATCGCCCAAATCCTAATGGCTATGTAGATGGTCCTGTATTAGATATGAAGCTTAAATCAGGCATAGGAAAATTCCCAATACCAATTACACATGGACTAACCCTTGGAGAATTTGCGCAAATGGTGAATGGTGAAAAATGGCTTCCCAATAATCTGCATTGTAACCTCAGAATCATTAAAGTCAAAAATTATAATCACGATTTGTATTATAAATTACCTGTAAAACCCTCTCCCAATCTTAACACGCAACAGTCTGTTATGCTTTATCCGTCACTATGTTTGTTTGAAGGCACAGTCATCAGCCAAGGCAGAGGTACTCAAATGCCCTTTACCGTATTAGGAAGTCCGGATCTCAAAGGCATGTATACATATTCATTTACGCCAAAAAGTATTGCAGGAATGAGTGAAACGCCTCTATACAAAGACCAAATATGTTATGGTTTGGATTTGCAAAGCTTTGACACAAAGAAATTACACCAAACAGGAAAGATTAATTTAAAGTGGCTTATTGAGTTTTATAATAAATATCCATCTAAGGAGTATTTTTTTGATACTTCTAAAAGCAATCAAATTGGTGATTTTGACAAGTTAGCAGGAACGACAGATCTCAAAAAGCAAATTATAAATGGTGTGTCTGAGAAAGAAATACGAGACAGCTGGGAACCTCAATTATCAAAATATAAAGAGATGAGAAAGAAATATTTACTCTATCCCTGAGCAGAGAGGCCATGCATGGCGCCTCTCTATCGAGGAATGCCCTTTTAATTTATCAAGACACAATAATCGGAAACAATATTTGTCTGCAATATTTGATCCTCATAAATCCTATCACCATTCACCATTGCATTCCAACTTCAACTCATTTCTGCCGTAGCCTTTAACTCCTTCTTTCTAAGGTTAGGCAAATAAACAAAAAAAGTAGTTCCTTTACCTGCTTCACTTTTTAGATCGATAGTACCGTTAAGTTTTTCAATGGCATTTTTGACAAGGTAAAGCCCAAGGCCACTCCCCTTTGAATAATCTGTGGCTCTGAAAAACATGTCAAATACCTTTGCCTGAAATTCCCTTTCTATACCAATTCCATTATCTTCAAAAGTAATTAATACACCTTTTTTATGATCCGCGATTGTAACCCTTATAAATGAATCTTTTTGCTTTCTGGAATATTTTAAAGCATTTTCAAGAAGATTTAGAAATATAGTATTAAGGTATCTGCTATCACTGAATAATTCATTAACCGCATAGTTATCAATGGAAATATCTATCTTCTGCAAATAATCAGTTTTCCGAAGCACCGCCAATGTATTTCTAATCAGAATGTCAGGATCAATAAGTGTAAGGTCTATCTGTCCTTCTTTTATTTTAGTAAGCTCTATAAGATTATATATAATTTCATTGAGTCTGATTAAAGTTAAATCTATCTGTGAAAAATATTCAACCGCAACAGGATCCTTTATCTCCATTCTGGCAGTAGAACATAAGCCTTTAAGGGAAGCTACAGGGCCTTTGAGATCATGCGAAACTTTATAACAGAAAGTGTCCAATTCCTGATTTTTATATAATAATTCTGACTCTGCCTGCTTTCTTTCTGAGATATCCTGAACTACCCAAATCTGATATTCTGGTATTCCATATTTATCAAACTTCAATGAACAGGTTAAGTACACCCATATCATCTTACCAGAACGATGTTTTATCTGCTGCTCAAGGGTTATGTTTTCCATGCTATTCAGTAATAGTTTGCCATACTGTTCTCCATTCATTTCTAAGGTATCTCTTATGAATTTTCTGGAGGTATTCAGATTGAGTAGTTCATCAGCACTAAAGCCCAATATTTCACACAGTTTTTTATTTACCCTCAATACCGTACCGGTAAAATCTATATGCGCGATGCCGACAGCTGCTTGCTCAAATGTAGATCTAAAATCGAGTTCACTTTTAAGAAGAGCGACATTTTGTTTTTCTATTTTATTGGAATATTCTTTAATCTCCTTCATACCATCCTGTATGGTTGTTACCATTGAAATAAATCTTCTGCTTAAGATACCTACTTCATCTTTATCTGAAAATTTAATACCACTAAAACCATCAGTAAAGTTACTTTTAACAACTCGTTCAAGCTCTGTCGTTAATGTCCTGATTGGCTTGGTGAGCACAGACGAAAAGAAAAAACTTAAGCCCAATGAAATTAAAATGCAAATAGATAAAACTCCAAACAACATTTTCTTCAGGTCATCTTTCAGGCTATCATTGAGCACAACAGTTTCCTCCTCTATGCCAGCCATCAGCTGCCTTATTTTCTGATTATGAACTATGAGCCTGCCCAATAAACCAGCTTCATTGCTATATCCTATTGAACGTTCTACTGACACTACATCTTTAAAAGTTTTGAGATAATCATCCAGTGCCAGATTAACCTTTTCGGCAATGTCCCTTGGAATCTTTTTAGTCTGCAATACATCCCTTTTTGCTTCTCCAATCAGATATTCATTATTAAATACATATAAAGAATCTTTAGAGATAAAATAATCTTTTTCATTTTGCATAAGGCTCTCAAGAATCTCTGCACCAATGAATGATCTGAACTTATGTAAGGACTCTTTTCTTTTCTTCAATTCTCCTTCCAGACCGTAAATATGTGTTCCCCTCTTTTCAATGGTTCCAACAAGGTATCCGAATGTTCTCTGGTAATCTTCGATTTCACGCAATACTTCTTTCAATTGAAGTTTCATTGGTTCATTCTTATTCAGAAGAGATTCGTTTAAAAGGCTTTCTATTGTTAGGTCTATTTCTTCAATCAGTTGCTGATGCTTTTTTATATATGTACTTGTATGAGTAAAATGATAAGTAGGCTTTTTTGAATCATAATGAACAAAATCCTGTTCAACAGCATTCAAGGAAAACACCATGTATGAAACATTATGAATTGTGTGAATCATTCTATAACTCAGTTCACGCTGATTCAGGAAATAAATAAAACAACAACCCATCGATATTATTATCCCGACAAAAATGCTATAAACCAGAAAAAGCCTGAGCTTAATTTTACTAAACATGTTACTCTTAATATTTCGAGGCAAGTACGAACAAAGAAGAATGGTCAACCAAAAAGTTATATTAAGTTTTCATTAGGATTCCGTTAAGAAAATTCAACTTCCTAAAAGGCTGAGTTGTACGGTTTCATATTATTAAATACTATACATTATAAAAAATAGTAAACATTCAATAATAAATTTAGTTATTTGAAGAATAATTTATTTATTAGCCTAAAGTTCAATATTTTATCATTCCTTCCGAGAAATTAATTCCATTAGCCGGTCGCAGAGTAATTCGGGAGATCTAATTTCAGGGAAATCCCGCAATTTCCTGAATTTTGTAACAATGTTTGTTATCGAATCGTACAAAAACTATAAAATCGGTGGCTTATGAAAATTAATAGATTACTTCTTGTTGATTGTGATACAAAAACTAACTGCCTTAATGAAAAAACTATTGTTGATTCTGGACTAGTAGATCAACTAAAAGTGACATTAAACGGGGGGCATGCGTTACTTTACCTTAATCAGATAAGCCACAAAACTATCAACTCTAAAACCGTTGTGGTTTTAAACATGAATACTCCAATTGCAGATGGATTTGATTTTCTTGAAGGGTATAAATTTTCCCATGACATTCATAAAGAAAATGTTCTGATTGTGGTTATGCAAGACAATATAGATAAGGACATCCAGGATAAAGTGAGAAGATACGGAGTAAATTTTTTTATTAGCTCTTGCATTTGTCTTGAAACCTTAAATAATCATATTAATAGTTACTTTGATAAAAATACTGATACTAAAAAAGTAGTTTACGCTGCTTCGGAGACAGTCAAAGCCGAAAATCTTCCCAAACAAAACTTTGTAGAAGCTCCACAAACTAAAAATCAGTCAAAATCCAAAAAGCAAAACAGAAAAGTTCTTGTAAATATGGAAGCGGGTAAAAGACCTGGCGCAGGAGCTATTTAAATAAAATATTAATGATAAAAAAAAGGCTTTTGAAATAATCTTCAAAAGCCTTTTTTTTATCATTAATCATCGTCCTTATCTTTTTTATTTTTAAGATCTGGTAAATCATTATTCTGAACACTTTCATCTCTTAAAGATGTATTCCAGAAATAATATACTTCATCTTCTTTTACAAATCTTCTTCCCTTATCCTCCAATTCAAAAGATTTTCCAAGGTTTCGAAATTGAAAAGGTCGGTTGTTAATAAACTTTGCAGCCATTTTACTTACCTCCTTTCTTACTTAAAAAAGTCTTAGTATACAGTTAAAGTTCAGTAATCCATTTACTTTCCCCTTAAAAGTATTTGATTGAAAAACAATTTGATAACCAAAAAACAGGATTGTTTAATCTATAAACAACCTCAAAAAATTAAATTATTACAAGAACAACCTACTATAAAAACTTTCTTGTAAGCTTGTCCCTTCAATATTCATTTATACCAGATAACCTTCCGAAACTAATACCGAAAGGTTAAACATAATATCATTTTGTCCGGAAGATATTTTGAATTGCCAATAATGGAACATTCTGGTTTCAAGAATATTTACTTTTTTTATAAAATAAAAAAATCCGTTTTCCACTTAGTTTATCCAAGTGAAAAACGGACTTAATGTATTCTTAAATACTTTACTTCTTAGTGATTTAATCCTGCAAACAAATACTGACCAATTAGGATCATTACCGATCCAGCAAAAATTAAAACCGCAACTTTTATCATTTTTTCCTGGCTCAAACCGCCTTTTTCATCTGCTACAACCGCAGGCATTGCAAGGAACATTCCACCGAAAACTCCCATGATAAATCCTACGACCATTAATATAACTCCAAGTGTTTGCATAGTAATGTATATTATAAATTTTTCAGAAAATATGGCGCTAATTTAGTTTTATTTTTGCCTTATTCTATAATAAAACGAGAAAAATTTACTTCAGGGTTTCATTTTTTTCAACACCTTAATTAATGGTGGAGCTGTATACATTTGTGAATTACAATTGTAAACTCTGAGATTTTTCAGGAATGTGCAAAACTAGTTTACAAAATACAATCATGTAATGTTGTGGTTATGTACATTTGTGAAGTTATATTCACAAAAATGAATTCAATAACAGAAAGAATACTGGCAATACTGGAAAACAAAGAATTGACACCTTCGTCCTTCGCAGATACTATAGGTATCCAAAGGTCAAGTATGTCACATATTCTATCTGGTAGAAATAAACCCAGTCTGGATGTAATTCATAAAATTCTTATTACATTTCCTGACATACTATCAGATTGGCTCCTAACTGGAAAAGGTCCTATGAAACAGCTCAACTTATTTGGAGAACCACAGAAAACAGACCCGGAAGAAGAGAAGAAACAAATACGCAAAGAATTAGAAAAGAAAGAAGAAATTCTGGCAAAGGCAGAAGTATCTGCAGAAATCGTTTCCGGCTTGCTATTTTCTGAAAACACCTCTCCTGCTCAAACCGAATCTTTTTATACTCCTGAATCAGAACCTTCTGTGGATGCCTTTTTCAATAGTATATTCGAAAATGCCAATTTTTTTAAAGAACAGCATGACGAAATTCTAGAGGAAAAATCCGATGCTGACATTGAAGATATATTTACCAGAACCGAAGCGAAGGAAAAGGAATATCCTGAATCACTATTAATTTCTGATTCAGAAATTTCCCCCGAAGCAAAACTAACAGAAGAACTTTCCATATCTCCTGAAAGTGAAGCCATCTCAGAGGTAGAAGCAATTGAGAACCCGGGAGAGATAATAGAAGAAATTGAGAATATAAAAGATTTAGAGGGCATAGAGGTAGTAAATGAATTAACTGCAATTCAGGAAATTGAATTGCCAATATTCCCTCCTCAAGAACCTGAAAAAGAAGTAGAAGCCCTATCGGTAGAAGCAAAAAATCCGGAAAGCGAAGAAATTCAGCCGGAACTAGAGAATATAGAACAAACAATTAATCAACCTATTACAGAAGCCAAAGAGATTGTTATGATCACAGAGACGATGAGAGAAGTGGAAAACTCAGCAAATTCAAATCTGACTGTTAATGCTCAGGATGCAGCATTTCAACCTGTCGCAGAGAAAAAACCGGTTCAAAAACCTAAAAAAGTGCAAAAAATCGTCATATTTTACGATGACGGAACATTTTCTGCTCACTCTCCAGAGTAATAAAAAAGTCCCCCCGAATGTATCGAGGGGACTTTTTATTTATACAGCCCTTATTAGATTAATCATTTTTATAAATCCTGTAAATAGCATATATCAATCCTGGAATGTAGAACAGGATTGTAAGCAAAATACTAAGCCAGAACGGTCCATGGATCCCGTCAACCAAAGCAACTGCAAGAGGAGGAATTAAAATAGCGATGATCACAAGCAATAGCTTGCTTACATTACTATCATTTGATTTACTTTCTTTAATAGCCTTTTTCACTATCTTCTTAATTTCCTTTTTAGAAGGAGTCGCAGCTTCTTTCCCTAAAGCTTGTGGCTCATCAGAAAGAATTGCTTTAATTTCATCTGAATTATTCTTTGAATCACCTATCTCAGATTTAAAAATTACCTGCTCACCAACTGCAGCAACAATCTCTTTATTGGCAGTAGCAATATGATTTTGAATTTCAGGTTTAATAGTTTCTTTATTCGGTCTATTCATACTAGTATATCCAGTAGGATAATGGTTAGTAAAAAACGCAGATTCTTTTTTGCTGCATGATAATAGAAATATCAGTGAAGAAAGAATTATTCCATTCAGACAAAATAATGTTTTTTTCATTGTATCAGTTTCGTTGGTTATATCACTGATTTTAACCATCTGCTATTTCATTTGTTTTATATTTGAAAATTTAAGACAGGAAATGAAAAGTTTATAATTTTACCAGACTCAGGAAATAAAAAAAATAAAAAAGCTGAAAAGAAGTTTATTCTTTGAGTCTCATAAATTTATGATAAAAATTCCTCTCTAGGGATAATATGCAATCATGTCAATTGTTAAAATTGAACCGGAACTTTATTTTATTTGTATTCACAGATTATAAAAGGTTGACATAATGAGTAATCAGGAACAGGGATTTTCCTTAAAAGATTTTAACTGGAAAAAATGGATTAAACCGGGAATGATATTTCTGGCGGTTCTATTCGCTTCAATCTTTATTTACATTACGTACCAAGTATACAAAAACCTCCCCGACGGAAATGACCTGAAAAATATCAGGAATGCTACAGCTTCTGAAATCTATTCTTCAGATGGAATTCTTATAGGAAAGTATTTTATTCAGGATCGTACGGATATAAATTTTGAAAAACTTCCTAAGCATTTAATCAATGCCTTGCTGGCTACAGAAGATATCCGCTTTTACAAACACAATGGATTTGACCGCAGAGGGATGCTTAGGGTGCTTTTTAAATCCGTCATAATGCAGGATGAAAGCTCTGGCGGAGGAAGTACTGTGGAGCAACAGTTGGCCAAAAACCTATTTCCCAGAAAGAGATATAGGTTCTTTTCTATGCTTATTAATAAAACCAGAGAAGCAATTGTAGCTACAAGACTCAATGAAACTTTTAATAAAAATGAGATTCTGACTCTGTACTTCAATACGGTACCCTACGGTGAAAATGCTTATGGAATAGCAGCCGGGGCCAGAAGATATTTTAATAGTGCTGTAGATTCTCTGAATGTTCAACAGGCAGCGACACTGGTTGGAATGCTTAAAGCTACGACCTCTTATAATCCGGCAAAAAATCCGGAAAAAGCAAAGGAACGCAGAAATGTTGTCTTGCAGCAAATGGCAAAATACCAGTTTCTTACACAAGAAGAAGCGGAGAAATATCAGAAGAAAGATTTAAAAATCAGATATAATTACCTTTCTCACAATACTGGATTAGCCACGTATTTCAGAGAATATCTTAGACAAGAATTAGATGAATGGTGCAATACCCATTATAAACCGGACGGAACACCTTACAATCTGTACACAGATGGTTTGAAAATTTACACCACCATTGATTCAAAGATGCAACGGCACGCCGAAAAAGCGATGACAGAGCATATGTCCAAATTGCAGGTTAGTTTCTACTCTCACTGGAAAAACACCACTCCGTGGAAAAAAACTCCCCAGGTATTAACTGATGCATGCAAAAGGTCTGACAGATATCAGTATTTAAAAAGCCTTGACCTGGATGATACAGATTTAAAAAAGGAACTGAATAAAAAATCAGAAATGAAAGTGTTTACCTGGGCTGGAGAAAAAGATAAAAACTTTTCAACTCTGGATTCCATCAAGCACTACTTATATTTCCTTCAAGCAGGTTTTTTTGCAATGGATCCATTTACCGGTCAAGTCAAAGTCTGGGTTGGTGGCATCAATCATAAATACTTTAAATATGATCACGTGACCTCCAAAAGACAGGTTGGTTCAACATTCAAACCTATTGTGTATGCTGCTGCTCTGGAATCTGGAATTAGTCCTTGCGAATACTTCCCTAATCAAAGACAAGTGATTGAAGAATATGACAACTGGTCACCTAAAAATGCCGATGGAAATTATGGGGGATATTATTCTATGACAGGCGCGCTGACCAATTCTGTAAACACTGTTTCTGCAAGCCTGATCATGAAAGCAGGAGTTAATAAAGTTGTAAACTTTGCGGAAAAACTTGGCATCAGTTCCCCTCTGGACCCTGTACCATCCCTGGCTCTCGGCACTGCAGATGTTTCTTTAATGGAAATGGTTTCTGCATATGGTGCATTTGCCAATGGCGGGAAAAGTGTTACTCCAAATTACCTGTTAAAAATAAAAGACAAGGCAGGTAAAACAATATACAAAAGTAATCCTCCTTATTTTCGTCAGACAGTAAGTGCTCCAACTGCTGAAATGATTACCTATATGCTTAGAAAGGTAGTACAGGAAGGTACTGCAGCTGGTATGGCTAATTATGTAGGACCGGATGCACAGATTGCAGGAAAAACAGGTACAACACAATCTCATGCAGACGGATGGTTTATTGGCTACACTCCTTCTCTTGTTGCAGGATGCTGGGTTGGTGCGGAAGATAGAAGAGTTCATTTCAGGTCCATAGATCTTGGTCAGGGTGCACATATGGCAATGCCAATATTCGGGAAGTTTATGGGGAAACTAGGCAAAGACAAAAAGCTAAAAAAATATGTATACCAGCAATGGCCTGACCTCAGCGAAGAAATGTATGAAAATATGGACTGCGTTCCTTTTTCAGAAAATGCTCCTGATGGCTATCCTGTAGATAACAGCAATACCAATGAAGCGTCTGAAGAAGAATTAACAAGCCCTTCAGAAAATCAAAGATCTCACCGTCGTCAGGAATCAAAAGAACCTCTGAACTGGTTTAAGAATATATTTAAGAAGAAAAAACGAGAAAGAACTTCATCTGAAAATGAAGATGATGAATGGTATTAAAAAAAATCCCTGCAAAATGAGCAGGGATTTTTTTTGACTAAAGACATTAAGCAGAAAAACCTTTCCCTACCACCCTTTTGTATTACCTGTCAGATGAAATATAAGCATAGGATGGTTTGATATATTCAATACTTTTTCGGTAGTACTACCAGCTAAAATAGCCTCAAAAAAACTTCTGTGATGGGTAGCCATTACAAGCAAATCGGTATCGATCTCATCTGTAAACTTCTTTATAATTGCTGACACGTTGGTGCCCATTTTGGTAATCAGTTTTATATTTTTATAATGAACGTGATCCATAATCTCCTCAAGCATCACCGCAGCTATCTCCGGATATTCCTGTTCCAATTTATCTATCACATTCAGGATAATTATTTCCGCATCAAATACTTTTGCATACTCACTTAATACATTAATATTTTCATGATCTCTTACAGAAATGGCACATGCGTAAACTATAGTTTTTACAGGACTGAAATGAATATCCTCTGATATTGCTAAAATTTTACGACTACCTTTTTCAATCATTCCGGCTACAGTATCACCATTAAAAATTCTTGTAAAGATCCCTCCCTTCTTATTTCCCATAACAATAAGATCAACACCATATTTGTCGGAAATCTTATTAATTTCTTCCTGTGGATCCCCTTCTGCAATAATTTGATCCACCTCAAAATTATTGCAAACCTCCAATATGCGGGTGGTCGTCTTCATTAACTTTGCTCCCAGCTCCTTTTTATCGGAAACCTGTTTTTCAAACAACCTGTCATAAGGAACTTCTGTGGGTATTAATGGTACCTCCACAACATGCAATACCAAGAGCTTTACCTCGAATGGTCTGGCAAAATTGATAAAATAATTCAATGCATTTTCTGCACTTGAAGAAAAATCTGTTGCAAACAAAGCGGTGATTCTTTTCATGAAAATACCAGGAGATTAGTAATCATATTACCTTTACAAACGATCTATTGTTTGAATAAAGAATCTATGAAGGCAAAAATTCATTTTTTAGGAGGAACAGGCACTGTTTCAGGGTCAAAATTTTTATTAGAAACCTCAAAACATCAGCTCCTTATTGATTGTGGTTTATTTCAGGGGAGTAAATCTTTGAGACTGCTGAACAGAGCTCCTCTCCCTTTGGATTACAATAAACTTTCGGCTGTTCTGATAACGCATGCTCACTTGGATCACACAGGTTACTTACCTGTACTTATAAAAAACGGTTATAAGGGACCGGTATTTATGACGACACCAACTGTAGCACTTACTGAAGTAATTCTCAGAGATAGTGCCAAAATCCAGATGGAAGAAGCAGATGCAGCTAATCAGGGGAATTATTCCAAACACAAACCTGCCTTGCCCCTCTATACTTTAGACGAGGTTGAACAAACATTGAATTTTATTCTGGACTGTGGTGAAAATGAATGGATCTCACTTGCAAAAGATATTAAATTCAGGTTTAGAAAAAATGGTCATATTCTTGGTTCTTCCTTTCTCGAAATAGATATTTCGGATAAAAAATTAATCTTTTCCGGAGATGTAGGACGGACAGAATCACTTTATCTTCCTTCCCCTTCTATACCTGAGCAAGCTGATATACTAATACTGGAATCAACCTATGGCAACAGATTACATTCTAAAGTGTCACCAAAGAGTCAGCTAAAAGACCTTATAAACAAAACAATTCAGCGAGAGGGAAATATCTACATTCCTTGTTTTGCAGTAGGCAGAGCGCTTGAAATAATGCTGCTCATTGATGTTTTGAAAAAAGAAAATAAGATACCACATATTCCAGTTGTTTTTGACTCTCCAATGGGTGCGGAAGCAATTGTGGCTACTTCTAAATTTCCAGATTGGCACAAACTAAACAATACCGATCTGATAGATTTAAACAAGGAAACGTATTTTGTTAGAAATATAGAAGAAACCTTTAGCATCATTGATCGAAAAAAATCCAAGATTGTAATTGCGGGAAGTGGAATGATTACTGGCGGAAGAATTTTACATTATCTGAAAGCCGGAATAGAAGACAGTAATAATCTTGTAATACTTCCTGGTTATCAAGCGGAAGGAACCAGAGGAAGAGCATTGCATGACGGGGAACCCGGAATTAAAATCATGGGGAAATTTTATCAAGTAAATGCCGAAATAGCTCGTCTCGAGAATATATCAGGCCATGCGGATCAGAAGGAACTCCTCAATTGGATTGCCGGTTTCAGATACAAACCTAAAAAAGTCATTCTTATCCACGGGGAAAAAGCTGCCGGACAGGTTTTAGCTGAAAAAATAAATGAAAAATTCGGAATTACTGTTGACTTGCCGGATTTAAATGATATTGTTGAAATTAACTAAAACCACCTAATCAACTGAATATCAAAAATTATCCTTTACATTCATTCAAAAACTTCGATATAAAAGCAAAAATTCAGGCATTTTAACGTAATTTTGTAACTTCTTTTAGACGGAATACACTACAATGAAAGATAAGATAGAAGTAATGGCACCTGCAGGCTCCTTTGAAGCCTTTATGGCAGCTATTCAGGGAGGAGCAGACTCCATTTATTTTGGAGTAGATCAATTGAACATGAGAGCTCGTGCAGCTAATAACTTCCTTTTGGAAGACCTTCCGGAAATCGGTCGCATTGCCAGAGAGCACAATGTTAAAACCTACGTAACTCTTAATACGATCCTTTACGATCATGATATGAGCATCATGAAACGTATTATCGATTCCATAAAAGAAAACGGACTTACAGCTATTATAGCTGCTGATCATGCAGCCATTCAATATGCTTTTACCAAAGGTGTGGAAGTACATCTTTCAACTCAGGTAAATGTCACCAACCTTGAAACTGTCAAGTTTTATGCAATGTTCTCTGATGTCATAGTACTTTCAAGAGAATTAAGCTTGAAGCAAATTAAAGACATTACAGATGGTATCAAACGTGAAAATGTAAGAGGACCAAAAGGGGAACTTGTTCGTATAGAGATCTTTGCTCATGGCGCTCTCTGCATGGCTGTCTCTGGTAAATGCTATCTGAGTTTACATACTGCCAACTCTTCTGCTAACCGCGGTGCTTGTCAGCAAAACTGCAGACGTACTTACAAAGTAATAGATCTGGAAGATGGTCATGAGCTTGAAATTGATAATGAGTACATCATGTCTCCTAAAGATTTATGTACAATCAATTTCCTGGATGAAGTAATAGCCAGTGGTGTCACAGTACTAAAACTGGAAGGTAGAGGCCGTGCACCTGAATATGTAAAAACTGTCACCAAATGCTACAGGGAAGCAGTCGATGCTTATCTTGATGATACATTTACAGATGAAAAACTTCAGGATTGGATGAACAGGCTTGAAACCGTTTATAACAGAGGCTTCTGGAGCGGTTATTATCTTGGCCAGAAACTTGGCGAATGGACAAACAAACACGGGTCTTCTGCTACTACACGTAAAATATTCCTTGGTAAAGGAGTACGTTATTTCCCAAAAGTTAAAGTTGCCGAATTTATCCTGGAAACACATAAACTCAAGATTGGTGACGAAATTCTGATTATCGGACCTACGACAGGCGTGGTTGAAACTACAATAACTGAGATAAGGGTTGACGACAAACAGGTAGATGAAGTAGGAAAAGGTATTTCATTTTCAATACCTCTTGAGGAAACAATCCGTAGCAGCGATAAAATCTATAAAGTAGTTCCGGCCAATGATTAAGATCATTCAGCAGAGAGAGAAATGCATAGGCTGCAATTATTGTGTTGAAGTTGCCCCAGACCGTTGGGCTATGTCTAAGAAAGATGGTAAGAGTGTTTTGATCGGATCAAAAGATAAAAAAGGATTTCATGCGGTAGATGTCTCAGAAGTAGAACAAGATGCTAATAAAAAGGCGGCAGAACTCTGTCCGGTAAAGATTATCCAGGTAATTCAGAAATAATAGAATCATAGTATTTGCAAAATAAAAAAGCCCCCAACCGGGGCTTTTTTTTATGAACATGAATTTAAACCTGATCTGGATTTTTTCACAAGCACTCTTCAACTTATTTGAAATGATTAATAAGCTAGATTATCTATCTAAATATTCCTGACAAGAGTAAGTTTTTGGTTTATAAATAAATCCTTTGAATTTTGAAGCAACAAAATAATTCAAGCAAGTTAAATGATAAGGTTCCTTAGTGGTACATTTATAAATCAGTTAGCATTTCATGAAATTAAGGGACAAAAAATCCAAAATTACTATTGTCATAATTGGCATAATTATGACAGTTATTACTTCTAATTTAAATTGGGGAAAGGACCATTGGAAAGCAATAATCGAATCTGATGCAAAAGGATATTATGCTTATTTACCCGCGGTATTTATATACAAAGATCTCAACTTTGATTTTTTTCAATTTATTGAAAAGGAAAAATATTATAACGAAAATCTATTCTATGATTATAGAACAAACACTTCCAACGGAAAAGTAATTAATAAATATTATTGCGGAACAGCTCTTGTTCAATTGCCATTCTTCATCATAGCCCACTTTTCAAGTTACTTAGGCCACTATGAAATGGATGGATATTCAAAATTGTACCCCGTCTTAATAAGTATTGCAGCAATATTTTATCTATTAATGGGTTTGTTCTACCTTGATTCAATATTGGATTTATATAAAGTATCAGAACCTCAAAAAATTTTAGTTCTACTTTCAGCTGTTTTTGGGACTAACTTATTTTATTATACAGTTGGAGAACCTGGCATGTCACATATCTATTCTTTTGCCTTCATAGCCATGTTTATCTTTTATGTAAAACTATTCTTTCTTTCTTTCAAGAATAAATACATAATAATAATTAGCATTCTTTTAGGCATCATTTTGTTAATTAGACCAATTAATGGGTTGATAGTTTTCATAATACCTTTTCTTGCATCAAATATCAGTGCTATAAAGGAAGGATTTAATAAAGCAATGAGTGAAAAATGGCAACTAGTATTAAGCTTTTGCATACTAACGACAATACTTTCAATTCAATTAATATACTACAAATTGGCTACTGGTGATTTCCTTGTGTATTCATATGCTGAAGAAGGCTTCAATTTTCTTAAACCTCATATTTCAGAAATTCTCTTTAGTTATAAAAAAGGGTTATTTATTTATACTCCAATGTTCTTGCTTTCTTTAACAGGAACATACTACTTGTGGAAATCTTCCAAATTCGAATTTTATTCAATAATTACATTTCTATTCTTAATTGTATACATCTTTTCTTCCTGGTGGATGTGGTATTATGGAGGAAGTTTTTCATCAAGAGTGTTTGTAGAATATATTGCTTTATTTATGATCTTATTAGCGATAGCGCTTAATAGAATGCAATCCAGACTTCTTCGTATAGGTTATATTTCTTCAATTGTTTTTTTTATTTTTCTCTGCCAATTAAACACTTATCAATACAGATATAATATTATTCATTGGTCAGAAATGACAAAAGAAAAGTACTGGAATAGCTATTTACAAATTGGCCGATTAATAAAATAAAAAATTATAAGATGATGCCCTCAATGCCTGATAAACCAAGAAGATTCACTACCTGAAAACTACTGAGTCCGGCATTTATTTTGCTGCTCTTATAGCCTTCACTTTTGAAACAGGAACAGCATTAGCCTTATTACCAAAATTACTCCTTACATAGGTAAGCACATCTGCAATCTGTTGATCATTTAACACAGATCCAAACGCTGGCATTGGATTAGAATAATACTCTCCATTAATTTCAATTTCTTCCTCCAGGCCATTTAACAGGATTTTAACTAACTTATCCTGCGGACCGAGCACATAAGTTGTTTTCTTTAATGGAGGATTTAATCCAGGAACCCCACTCCCATCTGTTTGGTGGCATGAAAGGCAATATTCTTCATATACCTTTTTACCCCTCAAAGCTGATTGCTGAGTTTCATTTTGACTAACACGATCTGGTAATGTTGCACTAACAATTATTAATGCCGAAGACAATATCAGTAAAGTTAATTTCATATTTCTAAATTTGATTTTCACTAAAAAAACAATAAAGCGTAGCCAAATATAAATATAAGGACTGCGCTTTAGATTATCTGATTAAATCGGGAAAGATATATAAAGTTACTTTTTCTTTGATGGAACGATTGGTGTGTTTTTCAATATCATCTCATCTCTTACTAATTGACCAGAAGGGGTGAGATCCGAATCCTCCCATCCTCCTGCGCTGAAGCCTCCTGGCTTTAAAGCGGAAGCAGTCTCATCTTTGTCAGCAATGGACCAGTTGCACCAACTGATTTTGTATTTATCCATAAAGTCAAACCACAGCCTTGTCTCTTCTGGATCATAACTTCCATTACCGCTGGCATGGCAGGTACCAAACTCAGTCACAAATAATGCAATGCCTTTGTCCATTGCTTTTTTTGCCTCATCTCTCAGCCATTGCTTGTGAGATCCAGCATAGAAGTGAAGAGTATATGCAGAATTGGTATCTTTAACAGGATCTACGGCAGCTTCACTAACCATTTGCGACCACTGTCTTGTACCGATTATTATAATATTATCCGGATCATATTGGCGAATGCTCTCAATTACCGTTTCAGCATATGGCTTAATGTCTTTTGACCAGCTTACATAATTTAATGGTTCATTGTATATTTCATACAATACATTAGGATACTTACCATATTTCTTAGCCATATCTGCAAAAAATTTCTTTGCCATATCAGGATTGGTATGAGCTTCATGGCTATGATAATCAATGATAACATATATACCACTTCTTATTGCGGCATCTACTATTGTCATTACCTTTTCTCTTTCAGAAGCCCTGCTGTCTGCATATCCTCCCATATCGACACCCATCGCTGCCCTGATCACTGTGCATTTCCACTTATCCTTAAGGTATTTTACAACATAGGGATTATAATACTGGCTCATCCACTGGCTCCAGAAGAGAGACATTCCACGCAATTGAACTGTATCTCCATGTTCTCCTACTATGTAATTGCCTTTTATAGAAAGCTGACCATATTTTTCTACAATATTACTTTGAGCAAAAAGGCTTGTATTACTAAGGAATAGAACTAATACACAAGCAATTAAAGCAAAATTTCTTTTTAAGCGCATTTAATTTCTAATTAATAAAGTTTACTTTATCTAAGTTATAAAAATCAGATTTTATAAATAATCAAAACCTTTTCATTTTTCAAAAGGGATTACATTTTGTAACGGAATAAGACAATTAATATTCCTCCAAATACATGCTTTAAACTCTAATTGTTTTAAACTGAATTAAATAAAAAAGCACAAATGTTTTCTATCCATTTGTGCTTTCCATTATTATTAATTGTTAACTAAGCTTTCATCCACTGAGATGCTTTATTCATATCGTCAAAGTATTGTGATACAAAACCAGCGCCTTCTACTTTACTCATAATTTCTTCAACGCTCATCTGGTTAAAGATATCGTCAGAAATGATAACCCCCATTTTTTTAATTCCGGTAGATAATGCTTTTGGAAACCACTCTTCATTTGACCATTTCTGATCATCAGGATCTATCGCTCCTAGGTTTCTAACATCACCAATCCAATTTTTAGCTTTGGTTGACTTCAACAACTCTAATCCCTGATTTAAGCCTTCTCTGAACTCAGAAGAAATGGGAGCCGTAATCCATTCAAGCACAACAGCATCAATTTCTTTATTATAGTTAATTTTTAATACATCATTTTTCATAGCAAAAATTGTGGTGGTTATGTTTTATTTTTTCCGGATAGTTTACTCTCTAATGTTGCAATCTTAGCTTTATAGTCATTTTCTGTTTGTTTAACTTTGTCCATAAAGTTTTGCATCATTTTTTTCTGAGCTTCTATTTGACTATCTGCTCTTTGCTTTTCAAGCTGTCTGACCTCTTCTATTTCTTTTGCCTTTTTAGAAAGCTCCTCCTGAATGGTATGCAGTTCTTCCATATTTTGCCTTAGCTCCTCTTCCTGAGACTTCATTTGTTCTGCCTGTTGGATCAATTCATCTTCCTGTCTTTTAGAATCTGAAATATCTATGGTTATACCATACACCTTTTGAATTCTTCCATCATGATCCACTACAGGATTATAATATTCCTGAAGCCAGAAATTTTTATTTTCAAGCTTCATTTTTCTTATTTTCACAAAGGATCTGCCTTGTTTTAGATTTTGCCACATTACAGTAGCTTCTGCCTTCTCCTCATCTGTCTGACAAAAACTCATATAATTCTGACCCACTAGATTATTTCCGGGCATGCCTAAAACCTTTTCAATCTGATCATTGATCTTGAGCATGTTTCCTTCAATATCATACTCAGCAACAATAGCAAGGCTGTCAATAGCTGTAAGCAAACTTTTAGACTCAGCTTCTTTTAGTGAAAGCTCTTCCTGAATAGTTTGCATTTCCTCCATATTTTGCCTTAACTCTTCTTCCTGCGCCCTCATCTCATCGGCCTTTTCAGCTAGCAGCAGTTCTTGCTTTTTGGTTTCGGTTATATCTATAGCAATTCCCATAATCCTGACAAGGTCGCCATTTCTATCCCTGATTGGATTATAATATTCCTGTAACCAGATGTCTCCTTTCCCAGTCGTCATCTTCCTGAATCTCGTTATTGTTTTACCTCTCCTCAGATCTTCCCACATAGACTTAGCTTCAAGTTTCTCCTCATCGGTCTGACAAAAGGCTAAGTAATTCGTTCCAATCAATGCATCTCCTTGAAGTCCGGCAATAGACTTCATTTTTTCATTTATCTTAAGAACATCCCCCTGAAGATTGTATTCAACAACAATAGCTATGGAATCAAGGGCAGTAAGTAAGCTTCTGGATTCGGCATCATGCCTGGCTAGTTCTTCCTGGGTAGCATGCATTTCTTCCATATTCTGCCTCAGTTCTTCTTCCTGAGACTTCATCTCCTCAGAAGCTATCTGTGATGCATGAAGAAGCTTTTGAGTTCTTTCGCTGATTTTTACACTTGAAATAGAAGAAGCAATGCTTTCTCCCAGTTTCTCAAGAAACTCTTTATGATGAGGCTTAAATTCCTTGAAAGAAGCAATCTCAAGCATTCCATAAACAACATCATTTACCTTAATGGGAACAATAATGATAGCCCTCGGTAATGCTTCCCCTAATCCCGAAGTGATACTTAGATAGTTTTCAGGTATTTGTGTTAAATAGGTGGTTTCTTTTTCTAAAAATGACTGTCCCAGAAGACCTTCTCCAATATCAACCCTTTTCTGAGCAAACTTTTTCCTGTCATAGGCATAACAGGCCATTAATTCCAGAAACTTATCTTTCTCATCTTCATCATTTAAGATAAAGAAGCTGCCCTGATTTGCATTTAGATAGGTAACCAGATTAGAAATGATGTTTTCACTTAATATTTTAATATTTTCATTCTTTGTCCTTAAAATATCGGCAAACTTAGCAAGTCCTTCTGTTACCCAATTTCTATCGCCTTCACGCAATGCAATAACCTGCATTTGCTCTCTCATACTTAATAAAGCATGAATAAGGCTTTTTTCATCTTGCCCGTCTCCATTATATTCAGCATTCAGATCCCCTTTTTCAATAGTTTTTATAAAATCTGTAGCACTGACAATATCTCTATTAAGTTTTTCAATTTGTTCCTGAAGACTTTTTAGGTAATTCCCCTTTACAATTTTGTAGGACATAAACAAAAATTAAGTAATTAATCTTCATCCTATTACGTAAAGGCCATTTTGGGTTTCCTGATATGTAATAAAAAAGTTATTTTTTCAGCAAAATCTAATACGACTATATTTTCTCTAAAAGTCAAGAATCTGTTATATAGCAAATTAAAGGCAGATCCAGATTGAGTAATAATGTAATAGGTATCTTTAACAAAAAAATTAAAAAATCTTCCTCAAGCATTTTGGGGTTATCCAATCACTTGAGGAGATTTCAATATTTTGGAGCAAAAAGCTCATAGGACGGAGCTTTTTGCTGACATTTGTGAGCTAAAAGCTCACATGACGAAGCTTTTTTGCAACACGTGTAGAATATTCTATCCTCAATGCTTCAAGCAAGTCTTTGACAATGAATGATGATTCCATCGCCTCTTTTCCTCTGATAACAGCTTCAAAATATTAGTCAATATGCTTCAGGAAATTCACATTTATCTAAACTAATTAATCAGCAACATCAACAGAATAACCCTTTTCTCTCAGACAAGAAGCGTACAATTCATTAAATTCTTTTTTATCTTTTTTGGATTTTTTATGCCCGCGATAAGCTCCTGCTGCCCCGCCTGCAGCAGCTCCGACACCTCCATGGCCCAAAATACCACCCACAACTCCTCCAGCTGCAGCCCCTGCACCAGTGTTTTTCAATGTCTTATGTTTGGAATGATCAAACTGAGACTCAGCGTCTGCATAGCAATTGTCTTTATCTTTGCTAATCTGAGATTCAGTTTTATTTTTGGATGAGGTAATTTTTACTTTGTCAGTATTTTTATCCTGGGTAAATCCTGCAAAGGCAGTAAAGAATAAGATAACAATCAGGATAAATCCTTTTTTAAAATTATCCATAAATCCTCCTTCTCTTTTAACTTAAAACAATGAAGGAATTACAACAATTCGATTCCTTAAAAGAAATCAAATCCATTTATAAGGTCTTATTCTCTTTTGAATATTCTATTCTCAATGCTTCAAGTAAGTCCTTGGCAATGATCATTCCATCCCCCCTCTTTTCTGCTCTGATACAGCACAACTTTAAAATATTGGCAATATTGGCACCAGTGACATCAAACCGTTCAGCAATTTTTTCCATTAATATATCAGGATTATAAGAATAACCGGCTGACAAACTTTTGTACCAGAGGTTCAATCTTTCGTCTTTGGTAGGACGCGGAAAATAAACCTTAGCCTGGAACCTTCTTGTCATTGCGGGATCAAGGTTTTGATCAAAGTTTGTTGCCAGTATCGTGAGCCCTGTAAATTGTTCCATACGCTGAAGCAGATAGGACATTTCCTGATTGGCATATTTGTCATGGGCATCTTTTACCACACCTCGTTTGCCAAATAATGAATCAGCTTCATCAAAAAACAATATCCAATCTTTTTTCTCAGCCTTGTCAAACAGGCGACTTAAGTTCTTTTCCGTTTCACCTATATATTTTGAAACAACCATCGACAAATCAATCTGAAAAACTTGTCTGTTAGTCAATTTGCCAATTAAAGAGGCTGCCATGGTTTTTCCAGTGCCGGGAGGTCCATAAAACAAAGCAGGAAATCCATCCTTTACTTTACCTTCAGGTCCTTGTCTTTCAAAAATCTTGTCTTTGAAATTTACCCAATCAACAATTAACTCCAGTCGCTCTCTTGTAAAATGGGAAACCACAAGGTCATCCCATTCATATCTTGACTTTATAAGTTTTGCAGGAAAATTACTATTGAAAGTAGGTAAAGTCTCTCTGTTTCTTGTAAGGTGGGCAACGAATTCAGGAATAAGTTTAAGTTCCAGATTAATAACCCTATCGCTATCAGGACCTATTTCTTTAAATATTATAATCTGTTCTTCTATCAGAATATTCTCTTCTATAAACCGAGTATAGAGCTGTCCAGTAAGCGATGAATTACTTCCAGCAATCAGATATATCAGGGTTTTTAGGGTTGGGAGAAACTGACAGCAAAAATTCTCTGCGATACCTCCAAACTCGTCATACCTCAACCTGAACCCTCTTTCTCTTTCAACCAATTCGGAGAATACCTCCGGATGATATGCAGGTGCCAATGTCATTATGAGTAATATCCTGCCATACGTATCAAGCTCGTATTTCTCAATAAACTTTGCATATGGAGTTTCTTTATGAACTATGACCGGAGGATTCAGATCCATTGGTAATGAGTTCATCTCTTCATCATCAAAGAAACTGATTCGTTTCTTTATGAGAAACTTCAGCCACTCAAGTTCTCTTTTTAATACTTCACCATTTTTTCCTATCAGGTCATAATCAATTTTCACTTTGACCTTTTCAGCAAAATCATTCACGGGGGAACTCAGAACCTTGTTGAAATCTTTTTCCATTTTTAAGCTAAATTCTGCTTTTCTTCAGGTTGTTAAAGCACGTTTTAACCTTACTCTTCTTAATTATTAAATTTAAGCTAAAAATTCTCTAAATAAAATATTGAGTTCTATTACTTCCACTCTACATAGATGATATTATTCATCCATGGCATTTTAATCATTGCAATAGACCAAGGCAGTTTTTCTACCAGAATATCATAGGCCTTTTCTTCCACTTTCAATTTCCATCCCTTGGATTCAAGCACAAGCCGCCCTTGACGGATCAGGAAAGAAGACCTGAAGTTGTCGTTAGTGGTTTTCTTTAATATAGTCCAGTTTTGAATCACACCTTCCAGTAAACCTTCGCAGGTTTCTATTTCTTCAGGAGTAATTTCTATATCACGCAACAAAGGAGTAGTAAGGGCTATTCCGCAAATCAGTTTATTCAAAACTAGTTCATGCTCTTCTGCACTTGTGTTTTTATTCACCAGGTATTGCAATATGTGAGCAGCTTTATGAGAGGAATATTCATCTTTAAATGCCCTGCCTTCAGTCAGGTTGAGCATTTTAAAAAATCTTGTCAAATAAGGATGAACTAACACAAGTCCTGCATTGCTGATGTATACAGGCTCCCCACTTTCCATTTTTTTATATTCCAGTTTAAGTTCTTTCTGCACCATACCGTCACCACCTTCAACCTTTGTTATAGCTTTGTGGTCTGTATTAACAATGACCTTATTCTCGCCTCTTACTTCTTTTATTAGCTCCTCCAAAGCTCTGTCATGACCTTTGATCAAGCTCTCAACACGTTCCAGCTTCTCACCTTTCAATGTCTTCAATACAGACTTTTGCTCTTTTACAGACAATGACTTAAAATAGGAAACAGCAACAGACGAATACTTTTCAAAAAATAGAGGAATTAGTGTCTCAAGCTTTACCTCACTGTTAGTGATATTGCCATTCTTTTTCTTTTTGCCTTTTACACCATCACCTCCTGCGGTTTTGCCTTTCCTGGTTGATTTAGGGGACGATTTTTTAAGTATAATATTTAAATGATAGACTGCACTTTCAGGAGAATTAATCTCTGAAAGTCTTGTAGCAAAGTAGCTATCGTCATCCTCATCCAGATTCTTTCTATCCTGTTCTATATTATCAGGGGTGGTATCCTTTCTATTACTTTCCTCAGTGGTTGAATTCAGCAGCTTTTCTTCTTCATTAGATTTCGGATACTTACCTTTTCCTGATTGAGTTTCCAGTCTATTGAGAAAAGGCCTCAATTCAGCTTCCTGTCTGGCCAGTTTGAAAATACTTTTAACCACCTCTACTGTAAAGATTTCCATCAATAAAGGTATTTTAATATCCTTATCCGAACTCTCTACAACTGCACGTTTAAAAATTGCGGCAAACCATTCCGGATTGTACTCTGCTGTTTTCAATAGAATGGTCTGAAAGACCTTAAAATCCTTTGTAAAAGGCTTACTGTAAAGCACCGGGATATGGCCTATCTCAAAGAATCTTTGAATCAGATTTTTTTCCTGCTCAATTACACTTTGTTCAAATTCTGACTCGGTTTTCTTTAGAATATTTAAAATGATCTGCTTCCGGATTTCTTCAGAAAACAGATCCAGATATTTTATTGTAGCCGGTTCTTCCAATGTCCAGCCTGCGACTGCAAAGCTCTTCTTTAAAAAATCAGGATTAGAAAAACTAAAGGTTTTTATAATCCTTTCCACTCTAGTTATAATTTCACTCAAAGAGCTTTTTTCAACTGCAAATATCTCATTTCTTAAAGATAAAAACTTTGTTAAAATAAGTTCTTCTTCCTTTTGTTGAAGCTCTTTATTTCTCCTGTCAAATGAATCATTCGTTGTTCCTGACTCCGGATCTCTGTTATTTTGCTTTTTACTTTCTTCGCTCGTTTTATTCTCTTTAATACCCTTCTCACCGAAAAGCTTTTCTAATTCTTTAGATTCGGATATTTTCTTCTTCAATGTTGTATCTGAAAAATTATCCCTTAATAAAATAGCTTTTACACTTTCTGTAATTTCAGGAGCAACATGCTTTAATGAATTATTGATGGCATCATCAATAGAATTATAAAAAGCCAGTACTACATTATAATATTCTGTCTTGGTTTCTTCAGAAACAAAGTTCATGAGATTCTCTGTAAACTGAATAGTCTCAAAATTTGTCTTTCGCTCAATGATTACTTCATTTAAAATGAAAGGCCAAACGAGATCTCTGAATTCCGAAAAGGTATTTCTAATGATTGGTTTTCGTTTGTATAAAGTGACAATTTCTTTATAAAATTGTTTAAGGAAAACGGGCTCCCCAATCCACAGTGTAATAATTTTCCATAAAACTTCATCATCAAACTGACGAATAAGCCTCGTCCTCAAAACTTCATCAGAAGTAACTTTTTCAATATATTTCTTGATTGTTGGAGGATTATTCTCAATCAGTTCTATTAATAACTTCTTTACAGAATATGAAGTGTATTCCTGATGGATATTCCATGGCAGAAAACCATTTTGAAGAAAAAAATCAAAAATCTGAAGGTCCGAAAGCTCTTTAGATAAAAAAGTTACACTTTCCTGAGTATTGCCGGTAAAATGTCCGGATAATAATAAAGCAATCTTATCTGAAAGCTGAGATTTTATTTTAGCATAAATCTCATTCTCATAATTATCAAAAGAAATTTCTCCTAAATCCAGCGTTAATTTATCTGCACTTAGAAGAAATCCTTCAGTAGCTTTGCTTAAAACTTCGTCGGTAAGTGCTACTATTGTTTCTTTTATAAAATCCGCAAGCTGAGTCTGAAACTTATAAGCATTTTCTTCAGAATCATAGTTAACATCAAAAACATACTTCTGCACAAAGTGCTTACTCTCAGCCATTACGCTTTACTCATTTTGATAAGTCATCAGCAATTCGCTCAACTGATTGCTGTATTCATCAAGCAGATCCTTATCCGGATTCTGTTGACGAAGTTCCTCCATCCAAAGATAATAAACAGTTTCAAACTCCTGCATTTGTGATGGATGAAGCCAGAAACAATTGAAAGAAATATTTGCAGGCTTGTTTTCATGAATGGTGTCTTCGATGATAGCCCTGAATTCCTTATTGCCGAATCTTGCAGTCCAATTAGGCAAAATTATACTCGCTCTGTAGCTGAAGAAGTCCTCAGGAATAATTCTGTCAGTATGTATATTTTTTATATATAAGCCAATCTTTCTTTCAAATGGAGTGATTTCTTCCTGATCTGAAATAAACCTGAACAACCTTTCCATTTTCTCGTGAGTAGCCTCAACAGAAATATCGGCTTCCATACTTACAAAATGGTATTTGTCGTCCGGAGTTTTAAAATGAACTTCAAAATCCTTATCAACAGTGGTCTCTACAGAATAGTTGGCAAATTCATACAGGTGGCTCTTAATATCTTTCAGGATATTATCCCTCTCTTTAAATGAATATTGTTCAGCACTTCTTAACACGGGTTTCCTATTCTCATCATAAATCAATACCCCATGATTCTGATCTTTCAAATCAGGTCTTAACAGTATGTGTTCAATTATATGAAGACCTTCACTTTGAATATTGAGCTTTTTCACGTGAGAAATAAGCTCCATAACAGCAGCTATAGCATCTTTTTCCTCTACAAAGTTTCCAATGTTCTGCCACTTTTTATTTGCCCCTCTAAAAGCTATATAGAAGCTTTCGTCCTCTTCATTAGCGAATTGTCCAAGCCTGTAATTATTCAGAATAATACCTTCCTTCAGAAACTCAGATGGAATCAATTTACTTTTGACAGGTAAAGTCTGAGATAAAAGTGATCTCCTTTTATTGTCAGAAAAATCCGTAATTACAACTTCATCCGTATCAATAAAATCAAAATACTCTTCTATATATTCCTCATTTAGGCCGTTAGGAAACACGCCTTCTTTATACCAGGATTCCTTTTCACTATCCTCTGCATCATCATTTAATAATTTAGCTCCAAAGCTGCTATAGTGATCTACCAGAGAGTGTGCTTTATATTCGGATACCTGATCAGAATGGCTTCCACCAAGTCCCAGCAGAATGGAAATTTTAGCTTCCATCCCTGTTATGTTATCTGTGTCAACACTTGACTCCAGATAGTTGAAACCTCTTGCCCTGTTCTTATTAATAGTTGATAGTGATTTCAAAAGCCTGGTCTTATTCTGAATAAGATGTCTTTCAAACTCACTTTCATTGAAATAATAATTAAACTGAGAAAGTGAATATTGTGTATATGATTCACCGTGAATAGCTAACAGATAATCAAGAAATCTATTCCTTCTGTCAGTATAGTTGTCTTTAACTTTTACAAGCTCTGGTAAACCAAGATAATAATTTAATGAAGTAGAAAAATGAAGATCTGTTTCATCAATAAATTCATGTTTCCTTTCTTTGAGCAATGGCTTTACATCCGGAACCGAATCTAGTGTTTGATAAAAATAGGTCTGCATTAAATCTTCTTTTAATGAGAACAACTTTTTAACATTTGCCAGCTGTGACAGATAATTGGCAAGTATTTGTTCATATATTAACAGAAATCCTTTTAGCTGTTTTGCCTGAGCTTTTCTTTTAATATCTGCCGAACTAGGCAATCCATACTGACCAATACCATAGACAAGAGGAAACTGATTCTGAATGGAGAAATAAGGCTCCACATCCAGTTTTTTTCCTAAAGGAATTGAGATTGTTTCTTCACTTAATCTATAGACCCTTTTATTAGCGGATTGAAGTTCGTTCAGCTTCCTTTTAACTATGTTAAAATCTATAGTTGTATAATTGACTGCACCTCTGAAAAACTGGATACTGGAGTTTCCCTGAGCATCAGTCAGCATAGTCAGGAGTTTTGGAAGCTCGTCTTCACTTATCTCTATCTGGTTTTCAAAAATCTTTTCTCCAACTTTAAGATGAAGATTCTTCACGCTCACCACTCCTGGTACCTGCATGATGAATTTTATCACCTCAGATATAAGTATTTTATTTGACTTAGGCTGTAGCTCAGAAGTTTTAATAAAACCATGTTTCAATAAAGGTCCATTAAATATTTCATTTAATGTAAATCCTTCCTGCAACAATTCACTCAAGGAATAAAACCTTATCTCAGGACTTAAATATTCATCTACTTTAAAGTAAATATATGCAAGTATGCTTTCAAGGTCCCTGATTCCATCCACTTCAATATCTGCATAAATACCTACATCAATCTGATCAAGAATTTTTATCTGCTCAAGGTCCTCGCAAATGTTTCTATTGTCACAGAAAACCTTTCTTGTCTTCTCTGAAACAGCCAGCCTGTCCTCTTCGGATTTAATGGCAGGATCAATATCTATAAGGATTTTATAAAGTCCGCGAAATGAACTGCCATCATCAAGGATAGGCAGTACCCAGACATTTTTGAGTTCAAATACTTTATCAAAAATAAGCTTCCTATAATCATTCAATGTTAATGCATTACAAGGAAGAATTGAATGTGCTTTTAAAAAAGTATCGTCTTCAGGATCGTTGTATAAATGATCCTGTATATCAAACTGAGTACGATAAGAAAGGTCTGTTATCGCATAGCATAGAAGTTCGAGAATAGTAACACCGGGATCATGCTCGTTATAATCTGTCCAGAAAGCTCCCGTAAGTTTTTGAATTATATTAACACCTTCTGCTCTAAGCAAACCATAATCCAGACCTGGATTGGTTTCCTTTTCAGAAGAAATAAAAGCAGGTTTTTCCATAACCGGTTATTTTAGCAATTGGTCAATATCGAATGAAGCGTCGGAAATGAGCGATTCAGAATTCCCTTTTTTTAAGGATAATTGAGAGTTTGCCTGCTCGTTGAGCTTACCTATGAGTTCATAGACTTCAACAAAAGGAAGATTTCCCAATGCCTTGAATATTTTATTGGCTTCATCAATCGATACTGAAAAATTGATATTTCCTGAATTTTCATTCTCTAATTTCATGATGCTTATAAATTATTTTCCGACACTATTATCCATAAACTGGTCAAACCAAAGTTTGGAAATAAAATATTGAATATAAAACTCCCCATCGTAGGTATTACGAGTTCTCATTTCCAGGCTAAAATTGTAAGTTGTACCAGTCCACCGTAACTCTATTCTGTTACTTCTTACTCCATAATAAGCCTGACGGATATCTATCTTGTTCTTTGACTTTCCGAAAGCACTTAATGCAAAAGCATGGATAAGAGCATACCTTCCTGTTTTCTTTTTCCCAATACCAGCAACTATTTCGAGTGCATGACAGCCGTTCAATTCAGTAAGTACAGGATGCCATTTTCCGTCAGCAAGTATCTTTCCTTTATAAGCATTTCCCTGCCTTCCTGCCATGGCTATAGCACCATTAACATCCAGTTCAAATTCAGGCGCAGGATTATTAATGCCAACTTTGCCAGTATTCGCCAATGTCAATACACTATCTCCTACATGGTTATTGAAATTAATATTGCCATTACCCTGATCTATTTCAAGTCCCCAGGCCGGACTCTTTTCCTCAATACTCTTATAAAAACTGATCAATTTCTTTGATCCGCCGATAGGAGAAAGCATTAAGCCGTCTTCCAACGTCTTAGACATCCCATCGTCAACTTTATTTATCATTGAATCAATAAGGTCAAAGAAGTTGCCTTCCGAAGGCAATTGACCTTTCTTGAAAAAGGTTTTTAAAGAATTTCGATTTTGTAAAGACATAAAATGATGTATTCCTTAATAATTTAATGTGTTTATTCTATAATGAAATCATGACCCAGCTCAAGAGAATCAATACCAGCCTGAAGAGATCTTTCTTCATATTTATCATTCAATACAGTGATCTGATGCTCCAATGCGGGTACAAGCACTGACCATGGTTTTGTAGCTTGTAAAAATGACTTGGCCTCTCCATCCCTTGCAGTGTCAATCAGTATCCAATTACCTGCGAAATCACGGGCTGCCTGAACCATTGAAAACTTCGTAATAAAGTCTACATAAGGCAATGTTCTCATAAAGCTTAGGATATCAGAGGTGTTTATTTTTCCCCCTAAATGTAATCTTGAATATCCCTCCTCATTGCTTTTACTAAGGTATTTCTTCAACTCCTCATTCAGCTTCTGAAGGAAAAATCCATAATTGTACCCATCAGTAAATTTAACTCCGCAAATAATTTTTATCCTTTCATAATTAGGGTTTCTGATTTCTAATTTAACAAACGGACTAACGAATTGCGTTATGTAATTTTTAATCTGGTATAACAACTCACTACTTGCCATTGGCTCGTTACCATCCAGATTATTATTGTTTTTAAATGGAGAAATTACTAACAATACACTTCCTGGTGCATCAAGATTACTGCTTGTCATATTTGGCAAACACGCCACTTTATATACAGATGGGAATTTCTCTAGGATAATTCTCTCATAATCCCAAGCCATGATTGCTCTGGATTTATGTCTCAAGCGTTCTCCTACTCTTGTATAAAACTCTTTATTACCTTCTTTAGGCAGACCATTATAAGACTCTAATGGCTGAATGATAGACTCCACGCCTTCAATATTTTCAACAGATCTTTTTACTGTGAAAGCCGGTAATGGCTTTTTAAGGTGGTTGCCATCAAGGTTATAAGAATCGGAAAGTGTAGCAGATATAGCCTGTGTATATACACTTATGGTTTTTGATGCTACTTCAATATTATTAAGAGCACTTGCCCTTACCCAAAATAAATTGGAATCCAGAATAGTGTTATTCCTGTTTATTTCATAAGGTAAATCAATCTGAATAATACCGGTTTTGATAAAGCTACTTGTATCATCTCTCAGTATTTTAGAAGGCTTCAACAAATGCCACTTGTTATTTGCAAGATAGCTCCATTCTATTACCGGAGGATCTTCTTCCGAAGAAATTGTAAATTCATCAAACATCTCAAACAGCATGGATACTGATTGAGGAGGATTGATATTTGAAAATCCGATCAACAAAGAACCATCATGATTGTACTCTGGCAATAGGTAAGTAACCTGAGACGAATTATCAGGATATACCAATTCTTCGCCAAAAGGATGAATATGGTAAATCGCACCTCTTAATTCATTTCCATCCGATCTGTTAGATCTGTCTTTTAGTGATATAACAGAAGCAGAGCTATAGTCTAGTGATAAAGATTTAATCTGAGGAGAATATGGAGGATTAGGCATCTTATCCATTTTCTTCTCAACCAGCTGTACAAGACTAGATCTTGAATTTTTAATTGCTGTTTCAGAAAGCACAGCAGGATAAATTGTATGAGCAAAAGCAGCTTCCGGAGATGACAGTTCGATTTTCAAAAATCCCCTCTGAGAAGTGCTGGTGTAAAGAGAATTCAATTCTATCCCAGCAAAATCAGGAGATTGTTTGATTCTGTTTATTTCTACAGAATGAATCAATGTTTGTTCATCCAGTTCTGATTTTGCATTAATAATTTCCCCTCTAGGATCGCCTTCTGACCTGAATAGTTTAAATGACTGTTGTTCCTTTACTGATGGTCTCCACCTTCCGTTTTCAAGTATTGAAATTTTAGCTTCAAAAGAAGTATTATCAATATTTATCCCATAATCTTCATAGTGCCCGAAAAATCCGCTTTTATTTCTGGGAAGATCAAACCATTCAATATTGATATTTAAAGAATCTAGGCTCTTCCTGAAAATCTCATTATTCCCAACAACAAGGTAAGAACCAACATTCGGCATTGGTCCAAATGGATAAAAAGGACTGTCAGGGCTTAGCTGTCCCATATTGTTATATAGAACAAGATCTTTTACACCCGTTACATTTACTTTGATATCCACCTCTTCAAGTATCAGGTCTTTAAGAAGTGAATAAGGATAAATATAAGTGTCGCTATTTAAGCCTATCTTAATCAGCGGAGCTTTAGAAGAATATATTCCTTTGTGAACCCCTGAATTATATTTTACAATAGCAGGATCAGACTCATCCAAATCAAACCTTATTACTAAGGAAGAAGAATCTACCTCCCTTGATATCACATATTTTCTTACTCTGAACCAACCTTCAGGTGCCGTTATATCCAACTGAAATGCTTCTAAAAAACTTTTAATGAAGATTTCACTTTCCGTACTTCTTTCTACATGAGCAATGTCCTCAAGCTTCTGAATCAATCCCTGAAACTTTTCAGGAAGGAACTGAAGCTTTAATGAAATTTCTCTATAACCTTCTTTCAAAAACAATACTGGAGAGGCAATGACAAAACCAACAGTTGCATTTCCCATCGTTTTCTCCAGCTCTCCTTTTCCATCCTGGCTTTCACCAAAAGTAGCAAATGATTTGCGAGGGAAATTATCTTCTGCTTTTCTAGTTAATGTTTTTATATCAGAGTCTGCAGAGAGGATATTTTTGAATAATATTTTTTCTACACCTCTTACATTCAAAGATTTTTTCTCAATAAAGATTGAACGAAGACGTTCTATTTTAGCTTTGTTTACCAGCAAAGGATAATCTGCAGTATATAGAACCTCCTTCCCATTATCATCTTCTTTACCAATAAATACAGTACCTTTCTTTACATGAGCGACAACAGATGTATCATATGTTTTAAACGAAAGGTAGACTTTATCTTTTATAGCATTCTTAGGTGATTGCTGAAGGCCTACATTATAATAAAAGTCAAGATGTCTTTTTGAAATATTATTAATTTCACCTTGAGCGTGCTGAAATAGTTTTAAGAATGCAAGAAATAAAGAAACCTCCGGATAATGAGTATCTGTCCTGAGAGATTCCTGAAGATAATCCGGCGCCTTGATCTTCAGATATAACAAAGTTTCATAAAACGACTGAAAGCTCAGTTGCAGTTGTTCTGAAATTACTAAGCTCTCTTGTTTAAATGAACTAATGTCCTTTTTCTGGCCATCATCCTGTAATGAATCTTTAATTCCCCATAAATCATCGAACCTATGGTAATTAAAAACCATGGTTTCATCTTCACTTAAAAATCCATTAAGATTACGTTGTTGTTCTACAAGAATTTTTAAAGACAAGTTTAACTTACTTGAAATAGCACTTGAAATTTCATTTCTGATTTTCAATTCCTCACCAGAAAAAGCCTCTACAGCTTTAAGCCTGCCTAACCAGATTTGGAATCGAAGTGCGAGATCAAAAACCTCTTTAAAGCATTTTTTAAAGTAGAAAATTTTTTTCTCAGGTCTCTTAAAAAGGATTGCTTTATTAAGATTATTCTTAAAGTTTATTTCTATTCCGGATGGATTAGAATCAATAATAGTAGCCAGAATTACTGTTTCGTCCGTCAGAAACTCAGACCAATCTCCTTCTACCTTATTTTTTAAATTATAAAAATTGATAAGCCTAGAGAAACCTGAAGAAAATACCAACAGATCTTCAAACGACCGCTCATCAATCTTAACATAATTAAAATCCAACGCAGGAAACGCCCTGCTTTCCTGTGATGTACCGGCACTTGTAAGTCTTATAAATTTATTACCTTCCATGCTTTGGTTTGGTCAGATCAAAAAGTATTCACTGCCCTGAAACGGGCTTCATTTCCTTCAAGAATATAATATGGATATACCATGTTACTTCTCTTATTTGTCTTTCTTATGGTATACTGTACATCAATCAACAATAAACCATCATTTGTTTTATCCTGACTGATATCAATTTCATTTAGTATAATTCTCGGCTCAAAGTAAAGAATGGCGTTTTCAATCATTCCTTTCATTTCAGTAATCAGAGAACTATCAATGGATTCGAAAATCATCTTATTCAAATCACATCCATATTCTGGCAACATTGTTCTTTCACCTGGTTTGGTGGAAAGTAGAATAAAAAGACTTTCTCTGATATCCTCTTCTTCTGAAACCAACATTACACTTCCAGAGGTTTTATCAAAAGTAGGTGGAAACTTCCATCCGACACCTAAAAATGTTTTTTTATGCTTCATATTTAACCTCCAATAATTACAGTAGGACAACCTAAAACTATAGATCCGCCATGTGCTGTTGAATCACCCATTCTTGCTGCTGGCATACCGCCAATTAAAACTGTAGCAGACCCTTTAACAATGCTATCAGGGGGCCCCACACATGTGCACATGTCACCCACTCTGGCAGCTGGCATTCCCCCAATTAATACAGTCATACACCCAGGTGGCATTACAGGACCTCCTACATGTGGTATAGGTGGAGTACCTGGCGTCATCATAGGGCAAGTATGCATATCTCCCGCTCTCGCTGCAAAAGGCATCTGATTGTTTTATATTTTAAAATCAATTAATCATAACTACACCACCTTTTATAACAGTCTGGCCAGATCCTTTAACTTCAGCCATAGCTGCTTCAGCGGCAAATTTTGTACTTCCTTTTAATTCAACAGCCATTCCTTCTCCTTTAAGATTTCCAGTAGCCTTAGCCTGAATATCTTGCTGTGCTTCGATGATAACTTTCCCTTGAGCCTTAATTGTAAAATCTTTCACACAATCAAAGGTAATTCCAGCATCATTCATCTCCATTTTATTATTGTTCTTGTCAATGGCTGTTATTGCTCCTTTATCATCATCCAATACTATACTATTGTTACCTGGAGTAATAATTGTAATGATTTTCTTTTCTTCATCGAAAGTCAATTTCATTTTGCTTCTGGTAACAAATGATTTCGTGTTATTTTTTTCTTCAGAAGTGAAGGCAGGAACATTTTTAGCACTATAAACAGAGCCTAAAATAATAGGCTGTTCCGGATCCTCATTTAAGAAACCAATAACAACTTCATCATTAATTTCAGGAATAAAAAATGTTCCAGATCCATTCGTTGCATAAAAAGTAGAAAGTCTGGCCCAAATTCCCATGTTATCCTGTTTCAATGTTGGATAACTTATTTGTATTCTGTGCTGACCTGCCGGATCAGCATCTATTTTTTTAACTATTGCAGTTTGCAGCCCTTTGATCCCAGCCGTTATTCCGCTGACAGAAGGGGCTACAATATCATTATTACTTTCAGAGTAAGATTTGAATGAAATTCCAAAGCTAGCCTGTGTAATCCACTCACCTTCTTCAAGAACATGGTTTACAGCACTTACATATACATCACCGTTGAAATGATTACTAAGGCCTTTCAATGTTAAAACAACATCCGGTTTAACCAAGGCACTTCCAATAAATTTAGCATGACCTTGCAACATGGATAGTTTCGATCTTGTCAACTTACCTGTTGCCCAGGCCTGCAGTACGTTGTTGGGTAAATTTGCAGGTGTCTGAAGCTGATATTGAGTAATTCCATGTACACTACTTAATTTATCGGGGGTAATACCCACAGCTGGTACTGTTACACTACCAGAATTTGCCTCCAAAACCTTTTGAGAAGCCACATCCCAGGCGACACTTGTGACTTTTGGAAATTGATTTCTCGCATCTATTTCAATGTCTATTTCCATTAAAGTCTGCCCGTTTACCACCTCAACAACCGGAGCGGACGAAACATCAGGTTTGCCAACTTTAATCTTGGCTCCTTCTGTAACAACAATATGTCCATTGAAGTCTGCTCTCATCAACATATAGTCCCAATCAGAGCAAAAATATTGTACAAGTTCCGGATGTGTTGCTTCTGTTGAAGTCACAGTTGCCTGAAGACCGCTTTTACCTATTAAATCTGAAATAACCTGACTATCTGTTTTGTCAAGATATATAGCATTATTTCTGGCAAGAGCCATTTTATAAGCCTCCTCTTTACAATCAATAATTAACTTACGACTGTCCTGAGATAGACTCAATCCCTGTTTTACAATAATACCTTCAAAAATTATTTCATTTTTGGCATGATAGCCTGCCTTTATTGTTATTTTTTTACCCGGATCAAATATCCCTGAATTAGAAGAGGGAAAATCTTCAGCTAAGCCGGTAAACCCTCCATCAACAATAGTTACAGTTGCTGTTCCAATTCTATTTACGGCCCTTGAAACATTAATTGAAACAATCTGATGTTCACCAGGAATAAGAGCACCATCAGTGAGAATGTCGTAGGTTACTAAACTGGTATCATTTGCGATCAGGGATGTACTCATACTATTGGAGGAAAAATAATCTCTGTACCAGGTTCCAGATTACGAAAATCTACCAGGTTGTTAAACTTAGCTACTTTTAAGTAGAGAGAACAATCATTATAAATTTCATTACACATTAAAGGTAATGTATCTCCAAATTTCACTGTTCTTAAATGTGTTAAATCAGGAGACTGAAGATCATGCTCCTTTGCTTGTTTGGAAGCTTCTTTTGAGCTTTCAAATGAAGCTTCTAATGTACTTCTTAAAGGGTCACCATTTGACTTGAACATATTGTGGGTAACTGTAAGATTTCGCAATCTTCCCTGGAATGTATTTACCCCCCAAATTATCTTTACAAATGGTATATCGTGTGTTGAGCCAATAAAATCATATGTTGCTTTTTTAAAGGCTTTAATTTCTTCCATTATATCAACGGTTTTACTCCCGTTAGTTCCGGCTTGTCCTGTTACTCCTGTTGCATCAAGAGTAAGAGTAATATTCAATTTTTTAGAAGGAGCTTTTTTCAGCTTCTGCGGACTATCAGTAGAACCTGGAGGCGCATCTTCTACAAACTCGACAGCATATTCCTGTTTGAAAGTAGTTGGATTAAACTGCACCTTAAATCTGGCATGCTCATCTTCAAAGGTCGACTTTTTATAGCCGATTATTTCCATCTTAGTCAATCCACTTTGATTTGCAGCCATACTATCTGTCTATCTTTGATTGTAATTTTTGCATAACTTTCTCCACACATTCCTTCACTATTTTGTTTTTAACAGAAGAAGGCATATCCAACTGCACAGCTTTCTTCTCCCCATTTGAAGAAGAAACTGTCATTTTAATAATTAATTCTTTAATTTCTATTGCCATAATTTAAACCTTTACCTGCTCAAATCGCTTATAGGTTAGTTCCAGGCTTTCAATAACAATATCATTATTCTGGGCATTAAAATTTGATACACTCCACTTAGTGGGATAAGCATCTATAAACTTCCAAGACATGAGCGGCTCATTTTCTTCATCTAACAAGCTTACTACAACATCCTTGGTAACTATTGGCTGGTCAAAGCCATTAATCAATGTTGTTTTACACCATTCACCTAAAGCTGAAAGAGAGGACACTAAGCCTCTCTTTAGCTGTAAAGGTGAATATTTCATTGTTTTAGGAAGCTTATAAGTAAATGAATTCACTCCCCCTTCATAAAAATCCTCCGTCGGTATCTCAGCAGATATGCCAGATACTTCCTGAAAATTTGAATCTAAACCAGAGCTGTCATTTGTATTAACTATTCTAACCCTGAAGTGAAACCCAACAGGTGGATAGTACTTTGACGTCCCACCAGCAGACGGTTTTTTCTTGGAAGTTGAAGTTCCAGTTGCCATTATATGCTTCCGTAAAAATTATTTTAATTAAGCAAGAGTTTGCACTATACCTTCATGAGCAAGCTCAAGAGTTTCTATTGCTACCTCGTTTGCATCTGATTTAAGATCAGGAGCAGAGAACTTAATTGGGAATGCGTTGTTGATTGTCCAAGTAAAAAGGGGATTACCTTCTTCATCAAGCAAGTTAATGATTACAGTTTCTCTTCTTTCTTTATTTACCTGAACATCATTCCACCAGTGCCAGAATGTTTCGTCACCTTGGAACATACCTTTCTTCAAAGTGATGTTTCCGTTCTTTTTAAGTCCTGGTATTTTCTGAGTTAAAAATGTTGAATCATTTCCTGCGCGGTACTCAATAAATTGAGTTTCCATGCTTAATCCAGAAACCTCCTGGAATCCAACTTGAGTTCCTCCTATTTCTACTGAAAAGTGGAACTTAGGAATGGGCCATTGTGTATCTGCCATATTTATATTTTTTTATAATTAAAGACAATTATCAGTTTAGTAATAAAAATTTAAATTAGTCAATTAAGACTCCTGCATTTTTTGCTGGAATGTGATCACGATAAACTCTGCAGGTCTTGAGATAGCTACTTTCACAGAAATTCTCATAACACCATCAAGTACATCATTTGGAGTCATTGTTGCGCCAAGGCCAATCTCAACCTGATAAGCTTGCTCAGGAGATGCTCCTACTAAACCACCTAGTTTCCAAAGATCGTTCAGGAAAGAAGAGATCATACTTTTAACCAATACCCAAGTATTAGAAGTATTTGGTTCATATACATAAGCTTTAGCTGCATATTTTATAGACTGCTCTATAAATATCAACGTTCTTCTTACGTTTATATATCTCCAATCCTGGCTATTCCCGTCTAGGGTTCTAGCACCCCAAACTATTGTGCCCTGACCAATAAATGATCTGATAGCATTAACTGATTTACCTGTTACAGTAAGGTTAAGATCTTCCTGATCATCATGAGTAAGTTTTACAACAGGAGAAATAACAGAAGCAATGCTAGTGTTTGCTGGAGCTTTCCATACACCTCTGGAATTGTCAATAGCAGTATAAATACCAGCCATTGCAGGGCTTGGAGGAAGTACATTCAAAAGATTTCTAACTTTTGTTAAAACTGATTTGAATACAGGGCTAACTACTTTTAAAGTCTGGTTAACACTTTCTGAATCTGCATCAGGGTTAGAAATTTTTTTGATCTCAGTTTTTATTTCGTCTGATTTCTTTTTATCATCAGTAGAACGATCAACCTCTTTAGTAAGTAGGCTTTCCAGAACATCAAGATTTGAAATGTTTTTATAGCTTACTTCTTCATTCTGTACAATTGATGTATTCAAGAATGGGTAATAAGCAGATCCGTAAGCAAGGAAGTTGCTACCAACACCTTCTCTGAATCTTGTAATTACGTCATTTCTGTCATAAGTTCTTGCCACTGTACCTTTGAATACATCAAGGATGGCAAATCTGTTCTTCATTTTGTAACCACAATGAGAAATCATGGCTTGTTGAAGTGCAAAACAGTCACCTTCTTCCAGTTCTATAGCCTCAGGAACTACTACCATAGTTGGCTCTTCTTCACTGATCAAAGCTATAAGGCCATCTTCTAGTGCCTTTTTAGAAACTGAATTTAGCTTTGGACCTGAGCTCGAGCTGTAGTAGTCATCATCTGACTGACTTGAATCTGCTTTGTAATAAGTACCAACAGAAACGATGTAGCAAGTTCCACCTCCGTTTGCAAAGAACAATCTCAACGAATCATAGAAAAGAAATCTTGATTCGCTGTCTTGAACAAGCTTGTAAGATGCACCGTCTACTTGGAAATCAAATGATGATCCCTGACTTTGCTGAATACTAAATGTGGTTTTTACTCCTGCACCAAAAATGCTGTGGTATTCCGCAAGAGATGTGATTCTTACCGGCTGGTTGATTAAAGACTCTCCTTCTCTTATTGCTTTTTCGGTATATCCGATGAATGCCGGAATGGCAGTAGGAATACCAGCAACAGAATTAGGAAAGGCATTTTTCTCTTCAATATAAACGCCGGGGGTTGCTAAAGTTTGCGCCATAGTTATTAATTGTAAAAATTATATGTGAATAATTATTTCCGAAAAAATTTTGGATTTTTCATCCCGTGACTCAGGTTTAACAATTTCAAATGAAGCAAACGGTAATTTATCCATTATTACCTTCCCTCCTGCACTTCCACTCTTCACGTTCTTCAATTGAAACCTGTAATCATACATTTGCTTCAATGGCAAAGGTTGATCGGAGACAAACATTATCGCTTCAGCTCCGTTATTCAACTTTATCTCTTGAGGACCTGAAAATTTTAAATCACCAGAACCGCTATCGATAATTGTATTCTTTAATCCAGTATTGTACTTACTTATCAGTAAATATTTCCAATAGGTCGACCTGGAGTTAAATACTACTTTATAACTATAAAATGGAATATCAAAACTCTTTATCCCACTTATAAGTTCTTCTTTAATTATTCCACTTAAAGAAATATCAATAATTCCAACAGGTTTTACAATTGGAGCATTTGTATACAAGACAAATGAATCTTTTAAAGCTCCATTTTCATAAAGGAAATATAGACCTAATGGCAATTGCGCATTACTAATAGATATACTCCCACCTGGAGCGACTTCTTTAACTAAGACAACCTGATTAAAATCATTTTTAAATTCAAATTTACTTCCTTTATCTCCAGCCAGCAGTACAATTTCCTTTTTTAAAGTATATCTTTCTTTGTCTCCTGCATATTGTCCCTGATGCAATAAAAGGGTTTCATTATCTTTGGTTACCCGATTGTTGGAAAAATAAAAAATTTTCAAATTATTTTCTAATGAAACATCAGTAAAGTTAGAAAAATATTGATTCTTAGTATATAATAAGTAGGTTAATTTTAATTCTTTTCTCTCAATCAGATTTAACAGACCTTCTACCTTTTCAGGAGGATAAAGAAAAAAACATTCACCTGCATCTTCTTTTGTAATGAGATCAAGCTTACGAAGCAGCCCAGTACTTTCAGATGCTAAAACAATCTTCAGATCTTCACCTGGCTTATCAGCATAAAAATTATGCCCAACTGCTAATTTAAAAAGTGTTTTATAATTAAAACTTATATCGAGCATTGTTCAGCCTTTTATTTTTTTATACTATACTGCTAAAACCTGAAACCCTTGTATAATCATCTTCAAAATTGCCTTCCTGAATAGTCACCATGCGGACTTTATATAGAATAGAAGGTAGATATTTTCCGCCCAATGTTCCCCATAAATGACTTTGATTTTGCAAATCCTGATTCACTATTTCAAAAGTCAGCTTTTCAATATTCCTATTTAAATCAGGTGTATTGCTATGGGTGAATACGCAATTGGATTGAAAAAAACTTAAAGTAGCTGATAAAAATTTTAAAGCTTCCGGATAGTTTTTATCTGTAAAGTAGGCAGAACACATGACATAAATATTCAGGTTAATTGGCCGGGCCATGTTAACACTAGAATTTAATCTGCTGGATACTGTTTCTTCCTGAATATTGACTAAAGTGATTACCACTTTATCTGATTCAGTTATAGCAAGACTGCCGTCCTGATTTACTATATTAGATAAGATGACTTTATCCTCACCTAAAGCAAATCTGTTCTTTAGGTAAAAATTGAGTCTTTCTCCAATTATATTTAGTACTGAATATATCATTTATAAAAATAATAATAGTTTTAAGGCAAATCTCTTTCAACCAAAAACTGTCTGCTAAAAATAAGAAATAAAATTCCTGCAATTATAAATCCGCCTAATAAAAATGCAACCTCACGTAAACCTGCATATCTTAATGTAAAGAATATAAGACCAAGAAGTATAAGTAATACTAATGAAATCCCTCCTTGTAAAATAATTTTCCAATATCGTTTGAAACGATATCCGTATCTGAATAGTACTAGAAATCCGGCTATACTGATTCCCATTAAGGAACCGAATACGATAAATAACGGTCTTGGGTTCGTTACCAGTACTCTTGGATTCTGAAGTATTCTCATAGCATAAGATAACATCATCTGCCATGAGAATGATGGTTTCTTTACAGAGGCTTTCAATACTTTGGGTTTAACAACAGAATCTTCTTTTATTGAAAATTTATCTGCAAGCAACTCCCATAATTCTGTATGACCATTATCATAACCAAGAGCCCAAATACCTATACCTCCAATTTTTTTCTCTTTTATCCAATCATACTTTTTACCTAAAGAGACTTTATCCTCGAACCAGATTTGTCTGTACCGATTCTGATCATCTCTGTAAACATGAAATTTACTGCCACTGACCTCATCGTCGCAACATAAAAGTTCACCATGTGTATTTTTGATACTTCTGTACATTGAGTATCCAACAAAAGCCTCTACTTTACTAGGGAACTTGAGATCTTTAGTTTGCCATTCTGCCCCATAATATGGTAAACCCAGAAGCAATTTACCAGGTGGAACTCCTGCAACCAAATATTCATCTACTGCTCTTTCTAGGTTATAAGGCCACCAAACATTACCACTTTGAATAGGCGCTACAGGACCTGCCACTTTGCTATTAGCTCCATAAAATTCATAACCCATGATTACAAATAAATCAACATATTTTGACAGCTGTTGCATTTCATAAACATTATCAAAGTCAACCGCTGGTAAAGCAATTGTTATAAGATAATCCTTTTTGGAAGCTCTTAAACTTGAGGATAAATCTATGATAAAGTTAGTCAGATCTGCCCTATTAGATGAAGAAATCGCTTCAAAGTCTATATTGACACCATCTGCATTCTTCTCTCTTAATAAGGTAATAAGTGTATTAATAAATGTTTTCTGTGCACTTATATTAGATAAAAACTTACCGTTATTTCCAGTTCCAAAGTTCGTTACACTTAATACAACCTTACAACCATGGGCATGGGCAGAGTCTATTAGAGATGTAGTCTTCCACTCATGAATATTAAAATAAGATCCTGTATTTGGATCCAGTTCATAGCTAAAATAGGCTATAACTGATAATAAAGAAAAATTATAACTCTTGTATGCATTCCCCATCCAATAAGGATGCCATCCAAATACATGCTTGGTTGAGTCTAATGTATGGTTTTTCTTATATACTTTGTTATTTGTAATCAAAAATTCTTTCTGCCAGCCTTCTTCACTTGTCAAATTAAAATTGGGCTTTCTTGATTTAACAGAGAAGTTTCGCTTCTTAAATTCGGTGGTATCAAATTGTACAGCCACATCAAGGATCTTCGGATCGTCCTGTTTGAGAGAGTCTCTTTTGGCAATAAGTTTTTGTAAAGAATCTTTGAGAATCTTAACTGTTTCTTCTTTCTTTTTTTCTTCAGCTACTTCACCTTGCTTTTTGTCAACAGTGTTATCTATAAGATCTCTCAAAACATTCTGACCAAATGAATCTAACTGCTGTAATAAAAGGACTGAACAAACAAACCAAAAAATTAAACTTTTATTGAGCATAATTGCTTATAAAACTATGATTCTAAAATTAAAACTTACTTTATGCATTCTTAAAAATGGAGATTGCTGGCCATTAAACAAAGTTTAAACACTTCTTGTAAGCAGATACAAAGATATTTTTTTTTCTAAAAAAAGCGAGCTTTTTCTCATGAAACTTACTTAGAAAGAAAATTTTTTTTTTTTAATATTGTAACTTTAGAATCTTCTATGAAAAAATACTTTTTGACTTGTTTATTTTCCCTTCCTTTATTCTCTTATGCTATGGCTGGAGGTAATAAAAATGAGGTCTATCAGAAGCAGGAAAACCCACTGGATTCAGCACGTTTATTACGTGAGGAACATATTAATGCCCTAAAAACATTATCGCCTAGTATGACTGGGAAAACACCGCGAGGCAATAAATATGACCTATTCGGCATTAAGAAAGGAAAAGAATGGACATTTCTGATTCTTGATAGTACAGACTTCTACTCTATAAGAAAGATTAAAGGTAAGGATGAAATGGAAGAAAAAGATCAGTCCTATACGGATATGATTTGTCTTATGGTAGAAAGCAAGTTAATAAGACAAAAGAAAAAACCCAGGAATGTTGACGGACTAACTTTCGCATGTTATTATAAATTTAAGCCTAATGCGAAAAAAATGTATAGAAACTACAACAAGATTTCTAAAGATGCGAAATTCTACCTAAAAAATGCAAAAGGAGGAAAAGCGGGAAGGGTAAAAATTCTGGATAAGGCATTAAAATAAAAGAGGAGGAATTAACTATTCCTCCTCTTTTATTTTAATGCCTTATTTATCCCAAAAACTCATTCATATTTTTCTTTAGTCTTTCTTTTCAACTTCGGTTTATACAATGGATAAGAATAACCTAATGAATACTGAAAAGAATTTACTTTAAAATCACTGTCGGTATAAAAGTATTTGTACATAAGATCATCGTTTGAGTATCTTTTATCAGGATCGTTGAGCTTATTCAACCCATGGCAATATCTCACATCCAGAAATATATAACCTCTACCGATAATATTCTTAACTTTAATACCAGCTCCTAAAATAAGATTATAATTTAATCTCTGTCTTAAATCTGTAACATCAATTTCTCCTTCTTTAACTTCACGACCTCCTCCTACATATAAAGAATCTTTCCTTAATGGAGACATCCTTGATTTTGCCAGGTAAGAAATGGAAACACCCGCATTAACATAAGGTACCCATTTTTCTCTTCCAAAGTTAAAATTAACTAGCACTGGAAGTTCAAAATAAGTTTGAGTTTCGGGAAGTTCAATTGTTGAATAATTAAAAAGCTTTTCTTTAAAAACAAACCTCTTTTGGCTGTACAATATCTCTGTTAACAATGAAAACCTTTTGTATATAGGAATTTGTACAAAAACTCCTCCTTGAATTCCTGCTTTAGAGTTGTAATCCCCGATGTTTACTTGAGAATTTTCATAACTAAAATTCTTTTTGATATCAATATCGGAAACATTTACTCCAAACTTTCCTCCGATTAATAAATACGGAGTAGTTCTGAAGCTATTATAAAGCTGGACAAACTCATTTGGATCTGTTGGCCTCAATTTATACTCAGGTCCGCTTTTTAATAAGAGTGTCATTGATTTCTCTGCTTTTTCTCTCTCATTAAAATAAAGGTTTGACAATGTTAAAAGTCTATATGCTTCTACTTTTTCCTGTTTTGTAAAACCTTCATTTAAGCATGGTTCAAGTATCTCGGCTATTTCAGAAATTCTACCTTCTTTATATAAATCCTGAGCTTTTGAAAGCACCTGCCCACAATCACTGGTTTGGGCAGAAACCTGACACATCATTGCTAATATGAAATTTAAAAAAGTAGTTAATAAAAATCTGGATGCTAATGAATTCATTTTCCGTTTCCTTTCGGTTTATCTAAACAAGTTTTTTCATATTCGATATCATCTCCGACAAATTGTTCCCATTCTTTGTTATTCATGTTCCTGCTTACTTTGTCACAAACAATGTCTTTCATCAATTCTATTTTTGTAGGCCAAACTTTTATTTTATTATCCTTACAACCGGCAAGTAGTTTATTGCCATCAGGACTAAATTCGATTGACCAAACCCAGTCATCATGATCTTTAAGGACAATAGGAGCATCATAAATATTCAGCATATTCCAGATTCGAACAGTTTTGTCAAAACTACCTGTTGCAAGCTTCTCTCCATCGTTGCTAAATCTGATATTATTGATCCTCGCTGTGTGTCCTGAAAGTGTTGCAAGAATCGTTTTGGTTTGCATATTCCAAATCCTTACAATTCCTTTTTCATCTCCGGCAGCAAGCAATAGACCATTTTTACTGAATACTATCGACACAACTGGTACATTATCATGAAACAGTACTGATTCCTGATTTTTCCTATCCAGATCGATTAAAATAATATCACCATTTCCTTTAGCTGCTGCAACAATATTTGATGTTGGATTTGTGGCAATAGCATTGATTTTAGAATCACTGATGATGACTTCCTGAGAAGTAGCAGATTCAACATTCCATTGGTAAATCCTTTTATCATTACCTGCGGAAATAATACTTTTAGAATCTTTAGTAAATCCAAGGAACCAAGTTTCGGTTGTTTTTGACTTAAAAATTTTAGGTTTAGCACCAATCTGAGATAAGTCAAACAACTGCAAATAGCCATAATCACCGCCAGCAACCAGAAATTTATTATCCGGACTCAATGCAATCGATTTATGGATATGAGTTGGTGATTCACTGATTAACTGCCTGGAACCATCTTCTTTTTTAGGATCCCAACGATTGATTTTACCATCACTTCCTGCAGAATAAATCATCTTTCCGGTAATGGTTGTTGATAGCGCACGGACATTCTGAGTGTGCCCTTTTAAAGGTTTGAAAGTAGAATCGCCAAGAGATTTTATAGCATTGTACATTGCATCAAAGATATCCGGATCGTTATCTTTTCCTCCATGTTCTTTATTAAACAAAAACGCTTGTTGCGCTACAATCCCCTTTTGCTCTTTATCCACAAGACTTACAGACTTTATTGCCATTGATTTTGCAATAGAAAGCATTCTAAGGTTAAACGCTTTTCTTTCTTCTGTTAAAGCTATCTGATGTGCTTTCTCAGCCTTTGCCTTTTCGATAAGTGCATTTTTAGTCGCAAGTTCTGCCAATAGTTTCTGTTCTTTAGCTAACTGTGCATTCTTCAAAGCCTTTTCCGTTTCATTTAAAGCTATTTTCTTCTGCTCTAAAGCTTCTCTTTCACTTGCCCTGGCCTTTTCACTTTCTTTTTGTGCAATTTTGGCCTGTTCTTCTGCTACTTTAGATTGTCTTCTAGCTTCAGCTTTCTGCTTTTCAGCTTCTCTTCTTTGCTGCTCTCCATATATGAAGAATAAAAAGGCTACGATAGCACCTAAACCAAGTATAAGCGCAGTTATTCTTGCAGCGATCAACCTTCTTCGCTGCATTTTCTCTTTCATAATCTGCTCTCTCTCGAATTCTTTTTTACTGAAATCAAGAAAAAGCATAGTTCTTTCATAAGCCTTGTGGTAACGAAGTCCCCAAATCTTAGACGGATTTTGTTCTGCTTGCCAGTTAAGCGCTATTTGCAGATCTGGTGGTCTCCATAGACCTGACTTTCCTTGCTGATGCATCTCAGCTGCTTCAGCTAATCTCAGGTACATTTTTACTGACTCAGCTTCCTCCTCAACCCACTTCGTAAGCATTACCCATATTCTCATCAAACTTTCATGAGAAATATCAATAACACTATTTTCCTCCAACTTTACATTTGACGGAGGCATCAACAATGTATTTCCTGTTTTCCTAAAATGGTCTACAACCTCTACAACTTCTACAACAGGAGCATTTGCTATCACTGCAATATCAGAAAGTTTAGCAGGTCTTCGCACTCCCCTGCCTTCATCCCCTTTTTCAGTTATAGACTTGAAAATCTTTTCACATATCTTTTTCTGATTTTCATTGAGTTCATTGAAAGCCTCATTAGCATGAACTGAAAGAGCTTTTTGCATACCTCCAACAGCTTCATAATGGGCTATCTCCATGAAATCCGAATCTCCATTTCTTTGCCAATAATCCCAAGTTCTCATCAATGCGTGCTGCATAATTGGTAGAGCATCTGCATTGTCGCCAACATCATTTAATAGTTGTTGAACGAGACGATCATCTATCTTGCCTCCCATTACAGAAACAGGTCCTAAAATAGCCTGCTTCTTTTCTTCTCTCGTCATTTGAGGGATCAAAAACTGGCTGTCATTGATCAACCTTGTCAATTTGGGAAACTGAGAACAGTCACCCACAAAATCCGATCTCATTGTAATTACAACATAGATTGGAATTTCACGCTGACTGACAGCTTCTGTAATAATCTTTATAAATGCCGATGCCTCATCTACTGCATGATCATCGGTACTTTTAAATCTAAATAGTTCTTCAAACTGGTCAATAAAAATAAGATGGTTCTTTTTTTCTTTTCTTATTTTGGATTTTACAAGTTCAACCAAACCATACGAACTGCCTTTGAGAGTTAAGAAATTCATGTTTGACATGATCTCCCTTTTCTCAGGATCCGCTTCGTTTTTAATTTCACTATCTATAAGTGCATCAGAAAGATTTTTGATAGGTGCAATTCCGGGTCTGCAGATAGATACCTCCCATTGTGATGAATCTCCTGTTTTATAATCTCCATAAATTACCGGTAGCAGACCGCAATACATAAAAGAAGACTTTCCAATACCAGAAGTACCTATAACTCCCACAAACCTATGGTCTACAAGTTTTTTAAGCACTTCGTCTATTTGTCCCTCTCTTCCAAAAAACAAATGACTTTCCTCATACCTAAAGGGTCTGAGACCGGGAAACGGATTAGGTTTTTCTTCCTGGAGATTTCTCACCTGAGAAACCTTTTTTCCCGGTTTTACTTTTCCTGATGTTTTTGTTGAAAGCATCCTTTTTATTTAAAAAGCTGTATTAAAAAATGAAATTAAAACTTCTTTATCAATTTGGCCATCAGCCTTTACATGATATACATTTTTGAAAATTTCATCGCCAGGCAATTCTTCATTTTCAAAATTAATTACACCCCGTCTGAATGAAGTACTGGTATATTCCCAGGACTTAAGTTTATAAAGCTCACACATTTTGCTCCTCAACCAACTTGACTTTTCATTGTGATAATAAAACAGTATAGAACCACTTCGTTCAACTTTATCTTTATCTATCGTTATCTTATTTAAAAAAACTTCATATCCAAACTCTTCAAGCATGAACTTTACCGACTCTGCCCCTTCTTTATTCTTCTCACTGTTTACAATATAAACAGCCTTTTGTCCGCCTCCGGAACTACTTGCATTGCCTGATGAGGAAACACTATCATTAGAGGTCAGTTTCTCAATAATAATGTCCTTGAGTTCTTCAACTGTACTTTTTATTATATCAGCTCCTGCATAATGTCTTTTCTCTTTATGAACCTGGCTGATAAATTTTTTCTGATTCTCATTTTGAATAACAAGGTTATCTGGAATCCATATAATTCGTTTAAAATCCTGAGATTTGCCTTCAACCTTCTCAATATAATATTGAGCGGCAACCTGATTTTCCAAGCTATAATTAGGAATGTTACCTCCTGAAGTTTCCTCAAATATTTTCCCAAAAAGATGAACCGATAAAGCACAGTTCTTGATCTGTTCATTAATGATCTTTTCCTTATCCTTACCTGATCCCAAAATCGGAGTATTGGGATAAACCCTGTATCCTAGTTGCAGAAGCTCCCGTCTTATTTCTTCTCTTATAGGTATTAAATCTCTGGTCACTTCAGCTAAATATAATGACTTTGACTTGTCATGAGTTACAGTATCAACAATTCTGCTGTTACATTCACGCTCCAGTTCTGCACATAAATCATAAATTTTAAAAAGGAAAAAATTTAAGAATTCTTTTTTAAAAATGTCCTTTTCCTGAACTTCATTTCCTGTATCCGGATCAAGGAGAAAAAGCTTTGACAATTTAAGATCCGGATATGATTTTGCAGCAGGATTTAATGCATTTTCTTCTTTCACTAGTCCGCATTTCAAAATAGATGGGGAAGCTATGATCTTTTCAAGACGTTCTTTAAAATCATTCGAAGAAAGAGCATATGAAGAAAATACAGGAAGATAAACAACAGTTCCATTTTCCTCAAATGGATCGTTAAAATCCTTTAATACCTTCACATTAAATCCCTTTTGAGAAAGGCCAAATGAAAGGTATTTTATAAGATAATCAATCCAAAGGTTTTCACCAGTGTTTATTGACGGGCAGTCAGGCAATAAATATAAATTCGAATCTTCCATAAAGTTTCCTTTAAAAATTTAAACCTTATTATACCTTGGGATTTTTCTTATTTTTAACGATTGATGTTGGGATGTCCTCAAAGAATGACATTACTTCGTTAAACTCTTCCTGCTTTACTTTATAAACAGAGCAGTCTGTATGTGCGAGCAGATCAACTTTAAAATCTGCGGAACTTAAATATGTAAAATTATTAACAAAACCATTCTCTGAAACCACTTCTGAATTTCCATCAGCGCTGTTCACCATTATTTTTCCTGTACGGATAAAATAGTAATCTATATTTTCAGGTCTTTCAAATGTTGCTATAATTTCACCTTGTTTAAATTCATGGAATGAAGTCACTTTGGCAACCTCCATCAAAATAATACCGGGCACAAATCTAAAATCATCAACTCCCTTTAGAAATCTGATAATTTCAAATTTCAAATTAGGAGAAGAAAAATATTCCTTTGCATCTGTCTGATTTATTAATTCTTTATTTTCACTTACTTCCAGCTTGCCTTCTTCAAGCATTACATATTCATGATCTCCGGAAACATTTGAAATAAGGATTTTACTTACCACATCTTTGCTAAAATTCGCTCCTAATTCTCTTCTGAACCTTTCGAAAGCAATAGGAAACAAATGAGGGGCTTTAATGTAAAGAGCTACGGATGCTGTCTCCTTAAGCAGAGGATCCGGATTGATGATATTGGCTACGAATATATCTGTATTGATTTCTTCCTTTTGTTCAGCAAGCTCTTTGAGAGCACAGGCTTTTGTCCATCTATTTACATATTTATAGTCCCTCTGAACCAGGTCGTATAGGATCTCTAAGATATCCAATGGTTCAGATGGAAAGTATTCCTGCATTCTCTCCAGTTTATCTTCATAAGAAGCGGTATTTAATATTGGCAGCAGGAACGGTTTCATTTCTTCTCCCAATGTCACTTCTAACAAGCCAAAGGCATACTCACTTTTCTCTGCGTCTTTTGAAAATATATTTTCCTTGATAAGGGCAATGGTTTTAGGATCGTAAAGAAGAGAGAGCAATTTAAAGATGCTATCATAATTACTCTCAATTTCAGAGAGCATTGCCTGTATTATAACATCTGATGCTTTAAAACTAACAAGATCAAGATAAACAGACATGTTCCAGACTAACACACTAGTATATTCCTCTAGCTCTGCTTTGAATTGAATTACCCTGTCTCCTGTAATATTATAACCTGATTGACTCAGTGCTTCAAAAGCAGCTCTGGCCACATTATGATTTCTGTATGAAAGTTTCTTCAAAAGTAATTGAACAGCATTTTCAGTTCCCATTCTTCCATAACCCTGAACTATCCTTAACTGAATTTTCTCTTCCTGGCCTGTTAGGTAAAAAGCATTTTCAGCAGCAGGTAAAATTTTCTCTCCGGTAGCTACAAGTGCTGCTAATGCACCATTGCTGTAAAAAGGTTCTGAAAGCTTTTCAATGAGGTTTTTCTGAAGATCGGAATTGGCTGAATTAGCTGATGATACCACGGCATTATAACGCACTTTTCCATCAACATCCCTAAACAATTTATTTAAAAGTCTGGGCTTAATTGCATCTTCAGAATAGGCTGATAAAAGGGCTCCGTAAACCCTTTCTCTTCTTAATTTTGATAGCGTTAACTGCTCAATATATTTTACCTTTTCAAGACGAAACTCGGCAGCGTTCAATTGAGTGTATACTTTATCAAGCAGGTCTCTACATCTGAGAACGGGATAAAATCTGGAATTTTTAATAGCTGACAGCACTGGAATTGCTGGTAAAAGACATAATTCTGAGGCCTCATTTAATGCAATTTTCAAAATCTCTTCGTCTTCATTTTTCAGTAATTCAAGGACAATACCCTTATGAACATGAGGGTCTAAAATCTTCAATAGATTCAGATATGTTTGGAGATTTTTGCCAGGAATATTTAAAATAGTAAATGAAAGTTCATCAATAATTCCAGATGCCGCTCTGTCTTTTTTCTCAATTTCTTCAGGCATATCAAGGCTTACCACAAGCTTTTCCCTATAGGCATTATTCATTCTTATGGCTACATAAGCCCATACTCCTAATAGAACAAGAATAATTACCGGTATAAATTCAACCTTAATATATCTTAATGCAATAATTAATAATAAACCAGTAACTGCCTTGCCTGCTTCTCTCACCACTCTTTCAATTTTTGACTGAACATCAGACCTGAGCAAATGATCAAGTGGCATAAAGAAAAATTTAAAAGTAGAAAATTCAAGAGATTTGAAAAGGCTCACAGAAAGCAGCTTTGAAATACAAACCAACATGAAAAGAAAAAAGAATACAGATTTAGTTGGATCAAATCCTTCTACAATACCCAATACCAGGAATATTGTCGTAAACAAAGCTAAAAATCCTGGCAGAATTAAAAGACTTGTTAAATATCCATATTTAGCATTTACCCATCTTGCCGCAAAGAGTTGCAGAAGAAAACCTAATCCAATAATAGCGGCAGAAAAGCCTGAAAGAAAATCAATCGTTTTTCCAGCGCTAGCATATTGGTCTTCTACAAAAACTAAATAAAAGTATTCTGTGAAATAAAAAGTAAGTCCGGAAAGCAAAGCAAATAATATCAATAACAAAGTGTAATTCTGCTTTATTAATTTATTGTAGTTATTATAAGCTTTAATGTATTGAACGTTTATTTCTATCTTCGTCAGGAAAGTTTTGCGGATTGAAATGGCAATAAAAACAAAAAAGGTTATTCCGAAACTGATACAAGAGATCAGATAGAGATTTGAAATTTTATTAAAAAAACTATGTTCAGATAATGCAACTACGGATAAAATACTTACCATAGCGACTACCATACCACTCTCTGCACTCATTGAAAGCCGGCGTCCCTGAGCAAGATCAAACAACCTTTCAAACAATCCCCAGAATAACAATAAAGCCAAAGCAGTTAAAGGCCCTGTAAGTACAAATGCAATATATGTAATAGCAAGACCTGGGGCATAGTTGGATATTAGTAAAATCGAAAATGGAATTACCAATAACACCAGAGAAGATATAATACTTACTTTTGAAAAAGATATCCAGTTATAAATACTAATGAAAGTATTTGAAATAAACACAGTGAGGAGTCCGGAACAAATCATGGCTCCAGGTAAATAAGTTTTGTTAAAATGTTCCAGGAATACAGATACTGAAGCAAGGTCAAATAGAGAAATCGCAATTCCTATGAAAACACCTAAACTAATTATCCATAAAAGGGATGAAGTTTCACTTTCTTCAACCCTGAGGACTTTTCTTAAGAATCTTGACATATACTGGGAAATAAAAAATGATCATCAAAAGCGTTCTTTAACATACAAATATAACATTAGGAGCTGAAAATGAAAGAATGTGAAGAAAAAAACAATGATAAAAAAAATGATCCTCAAGGTAATTTAAGGATCATTCCACAAAAATTTAAAATATTACAAAATCAATATTCACCAATAAAATTAGGCCGAATTTCTTTCAGCGTTAATAATTCCGAAAGAACAACGCATCACCATATTTTCATAAGTTTTTTTCAATGGCCCATCAACACCTTTCTCTTCCATTTCACGAATCTTAGTTAAAGCGTGTTGCTGAATAGTGATCAATGGTAATTCTATCCTCTGTCTCATCTGTATGGACAATAAGTCCATTGGTTTATCCCCCATCAGTTCTTTAGTGCCAGACAGTTTCAATAGATATTTTGATGTCCGCTCAAACTCATCATGGATCATATTCCAGAGACTGCCATATTTTGGATGCTTGGAAAGATATGCAGTTAAAGGGAAAAAGCATTTTTTCATTGCCATTTCGCAATTATTTAACAGCGTTTTGAAGAATAGAGAATTATCGTATAGATTTTTTACTTCTTTCCATCTCCCTGCTTTTTCCATTTTTTCAAAAGCAGTTCCCACACCATAATATCCTGGTAAATTCTGTTTCAACTGGCTCCATGCTCCAACATATGGTACAGCTCTTAGATCATTCAGATTTAATTTTCCTGCTTTTCTTTTTGAAGGTCTGCTTCCGATATTCGTTTCTGCATAATAACGTAGTGGACTTGCAAAATTCAAATATTCAAGGAAGTTAGGGTCATTTTTAAGTGCACTATATGCCTTAAAACTCTCATCTGACAAAAGCTGCATCAACCCATCCTCTTGCTCAGTAAATGTTTGATCCATGGTTGAAAATAATGCATTGCTGATTCCTGCATGCAATAACTGCTCCATGTTAAATAAAGCTGAATCTGTAGTTCCGAAATTTGAACTGATTGTTTGTCCCTGAACAGTAAGCTGTATTTCTTTATTTGCAATATTTTTCCCCATTGAGGCATAAAACTGATGCGTTTTCCCTCCACCTCTTGCAGGAGGTCCTCCCCTTCCGTCAAAGAATGCAACCTGGATACCATATTCTTTAGCCATCATTGTTAACTCCTCTTTGGCTTTATAAATACTCCAGTTAGCCATCATATAACCTCCGTCTTTTGTGCCATCGGAAAAGCCCAGCATGATGGTTTGCATTTTATTTCTTTGCTCAAGATGTTTACGATAGGTCTTATTTTCATAAAGATCCTTCATCACAACTGCAGCGTTTCTGAGGTCTTCAATTGTTTCAAACAACGGAACAATATCTATTGTCATTGACTTTGCCTTCCACCCTGAAAGTGTCAGTAGGGCATATACCTCCATGACATTGAGCGCACTTGTACTATGGCTGATTATATATCTATGACATCCTTCTTCACCATTGATTTTCTGAATTGTCTTGATTGAGGCCATTGTTTCCAGTGTATCTCTCAACAAGTCATTATCGATAATTGATGAATCGACAGTACCTTTAACCTGCATCAGAGCACTGATTTTGTCATCTTCTGACATTTTTTTATACCCCTCAGGCAAAAGATCTGTTTGTTCTGCAATTGCATCAAGCAACTGTCCGTGAACAGAGCTATCCTGACGAATATCAAGCGAAGCGAAGAACATACCAAATACATGAACTTTACTCAGGAAGTTCTCTACCAGATTTACAAAAAGACCGTTATGTTCTTTGACTAACGTATCTTTTATTTTGTACATCGCTTCCAGTATTCCCTCTTTATTGAGGTCTGCTTTATGTCCTGGTATAAAAAGATTGTTATAAAGCTTTTTTTCAAGATCAGCCAGCACATTTTCAACACCTTTGAATGTAAGCCTTCTTTTAAGACGACGAACATCCATATAATAACATTTTATTATGCCTTCTCGCAGGGTTTCTGCCACTTTCAGAGACGTTTCCGATTTAACAAACGGATTTCCATCTCTATCACCTCCTGGCCAGAAGCCCATTCTTATCAAAGAATTGTCTTCCGCAACTAAGGTTGGGAACTCTCCTTTTATAAATGAAAGGATTTTTCCTGCCGAATGGTAAAATACATTTTCCAAAAACCAAATAAGGTTTACAGCTTCATCATACGGGGTTGGCTTTTCTTTTTTGAAGAATGAAGTTTTACCAAGCTGCTGTAAATACATATTTACAAGAGCTGTGTCATCAGATACAAGAGCCTTTGCAAGATCATGAATAATTCCAAGTACTTCACTAGGATAGAACTGGGTAGGATGAGCAGTGAGTACCAAACGTACTGAAAAATCTTTCAGTTTGTCTTTTAATTCAGCTTGACTTTGAGTATGGACAACCTGAGCGTGTAAATTCTTTAACGTACCGGGCCCGCTCATATCGTGTACACAAGGAAATGCTGCATCTTCAAGGGCGTCAAATAGTACAACCTGCCGCTCTGCATACTGTACAAATCTGAAAAGTAAATCCGTTTGTTCGTCTTCAGTCCGATATGAAGTGTATTGCTTCAGGAAAGATTCAATAATTGTTGAAGGGCTTTTTCCTTTCGCAAACCCCTCTTCGCATAGCAGCAGGAAAAGAGACAACAGTACTCCTGTCTTTTCTACCTTATGAAAAGGCAGAGAGCTGAAAAGGCTGTTGTACATTTCATACTTGGTACCAACCAGATTTTTAAAAACTTGTAAAGTGCCGTTTGCAGAAGAATTCATTCTGTTAAAAAAAGATAAATAGGATTCTAAACTCAATTCAGATGTTGGGTTCAAGCTACAACAAAAATTGATTTTTTCCCAGTTTTCCTAGCTTTATCTGCTTAATATTTTTTTCACTAAAATTTCATTTTTCTTTTTATATCCATAGTTCCATTTTCTCCACCAACACCAAAATCACACATCCCAACTATTGTCAACTGGAAATCAAACAAATAAACCTGCATCAGATTTAAAAAAGTAAAAAAATGAGGATAAAAAGGATGCCTACATAAAATACTTTTGTAATTTTAAAGGCTATAAAGACTATTTTTGTATTAAACATGAGGTATTTACTTTTTTTTGTAATCCTAATATCCTCTCCTGCATTTTCCGATAACTCTTATCTATTATTGGACAAAACCAATACTATTTTTGATCCTTCCATTAGAGATCATATAGAATTTTACAAAGACGAAACTAATAAATTATCCGCTCAAGAAATTCAGTTTAAAAATTTTGAATCTCTCCAAAAGTATCTCAATACTCCTTATGAACCTGATGCAACATATTGGTTCAAGCTTAAAATTTCAAATAATTCCAGACACACACTTTGGTATTTGGAAATCCTGGATCCTTTTATTGAAAGAATTAATTTTAGCGAGAAAAAGGATACACTTTTCAACTATAAATCTACAGGTTCTGCTGAGCGCTTTGACACAAGGCCATTGGCCCATAAAAACTTTTTATTTCCTATAAATTTGCAGAGAAACGAATCCACAACTGTATATTTTTCTTACAAAACACCAACTAAAAATGGCTTAAGAATTACCATCAGAAAAGCCGAAACCCTATTCGAATATGCCACCAATGAATACTACTTTCTGGGCATTTTCTATGGCATACTTTTGATTATGGGTCTGTATAATCTCTTTATTTATTTCTCAACCAAAGAATCAATTTATATTTTCTATGTGTTATATGTTTTAACCTACTGCATCAATTCCTATAGGATTGACGGCATGGGTTTTAAATATGTTTGGGGGAATTTTCCTGAGATAAACATTTTTATCGTTTCAACTTCCAGGCTACTATTAATTCTAGGCTTTTATTTCTATTCAGATAAATTTCTATCCATAAAACAGATTTCTCTAAAACTAAATAGGTATTTAATCATTAGTCTGATATTATATACATTGTTGTTTACAATCAACAACTTATTAATCAATTCTCACATACTTGACTATTTTTACCTTGTACCGTTTTCACTTATTTATGTCGCTGGAGTTTTAGCATATAAAAAAGGAAATGCAGGAGCTAAATATTTCCTGATAGCATTAAACTTCTTTTTACTTTGCTATACTATTTATTTATTAAGAGGAGAACATCTGATCCCGACTTCTATATTCACTATTTATTCTCTTAATTTCGGGTTTCTGGTAGAAGTAGTAATTTTTTCATACGGAATGGCTCAAAGACTCCGCATTGAGCAGGAGAGAAAAGAAAGATTGCAAGAAGAGCATATCAAACAACTTCAGGAAAATGACAGACTAAAAAATGATTATAATAAAACTCTTGAAGCTAAAATAGAACAAAGGACAGAAGAATTAAGGCTTAAAAACATTGAATTATCTGACACTCTTCAAGTGCTCAAAGAAAAAAACCTTCAAATAGAAAACTTCAATAAACACCTGGAGATCGATAACAAAGCTTTAAGTAATAATATCCAGGAAATAAATAAAGCAAGGTTTCAACTGAAGGACTTAACACTTGAGGAATTTCAGAAAATATATCCGGATGAAGAAGCTTGCTTTAAATATCTGGCTGACCTGAAATGGTCAAAAGGTTATTGTTGTAAAAAATGTAACGGAGTCAGCTCGTATACAGGAAAAACGCCTCATTCAAAAAGATGCTCAAAATGCAACTATGACGAGTCTGCAACTGCCTTTACTATTTTTCATAATTCTAAAATGGCTGTTACAAGTTCGTTCTACCTGATATATCTGATTCTTGCCAATAAAAATATTTCATCTCATGAATTAAGCAATCAACTTGGAATACGACAAAAAACCTGTTGGGCGTATAAAAAAAGAATATTGGAAAGGTTGGAAGCAAAAGGAGCATCAAAGATTACTTCGAAAGATTGGGGTAAACTATTTACCATAGACACTCACAAAATTTAATCGGGGTTAAGCATTAAAAAAAATCTATGTATTAACTTATCTGAAGTGACAATTAAGTGAGTAATTATAATAATTAAAAGGAAATTTAATGGCAAAGATTAAGTGAGTTTAACGACTCAGCTCAATCTTTGCCGATTTCCTTTTGAGCTTTTCATTTCTCAGCAGTTTTACTGTAGTTTTTGCTTTGTCTCTTTTAACAGCTGCAAAGGAAGCAAAATCATAAACTTCTATAATTCCTATTTCTGTTTTGGTAAGTTCTCCTTTTTGAATTAATAGCCCTACAATATCTCCTTTACTGATCTTATCCTTTTTACCAGCTCCGATATACAGTGTTGTCCAATCTGATTTTTCAGGCAGAGATAATTGAGAAGGTAATTCATAACGACTTGGTTCTTCAGTGAGATAATCTGGAAAATAATCAGTTTCAGAAAGCAATAAAAAAACATTACCATCCGCAAACATCCGGGCTGTACGACCATTTCTATGAACAAAAACCTCTTCAGTAGTTGCCAACTGATAGTGTATTACATTGCGTATTTCCGGAATGTCCAGCCCTCTTGATGCAAGATCGGTGGTTAGTAGAATTTTACAAGATCCATTTCGTAGTGTTACAAGTGCTTTTTCTCTTTCCTCTTGTTTTAAGCCACCATGAAAGATAGAATGATCAATTCCTTCTTCATGCAGCAAATCGCCTATACGCTCAACAGTATCTCTATGATTACAGAAAATCAATGTTGATTCATTTCCGATAGAACACAACAACTGAAATAATGTAAGAAGCTTATCCGTACCTTCTGACCGAAGGTATTTTAATTGTAGTTTACTGGAGACTTTATTACTTAAAAAATTAATTTTATGAAAATCCACTTTATATCTAAAAATATTCAGATCATCCTTGGATTCTGTGGCAGAGGTAAGCCAGATCTTTTTCAAAGAGGTAATTTCAGAAGCTATAAATTTCATATCTTCTTCAAATCCGAACTCCAGAGATTTATCAAACTCGTCCAATACGAGCGTTGTAAGTACTTCCGCTGAAATACTTTTTCTTCTGAAATGATCTGCAAGTCTTCCAGGAGTCCCTATTATCAAAGATGGTGATTCTATTAAACTGTTTCTTTCAACTTTAATCGGATGCCCTCCATAACAACAAACTACTTTTAATCCCGACCCCAGAGACTTGAAGACTTGCTCAATTTGCAAAGCCAGTTCTCGTGCCGGTACTATAATCATTGCTTGTGTCCCCTTAATATTATTCTTTAAATTATCTAAAAGAGGTAATAAAAAAGCCAGTGTTTTACCAGAGCCTGTAGGAGAAAGCAAAAGAATATTATTATGATTTTTTCCCGCTTTGATTGCTGCGGACTGCATTTCATTAAGTTCTATATTTAATTTCTTAATGGATGTTTCTATGGACAAGGATATATCTGACATTTGTATTGAGGGAGATCAGGGCCTCAAAGATAGACATAAGCCACGGTTAATTTACATTTTCTTTAAGATTAAAACCATCTGGCTTAAAATCAAAACATTATTACCAAAATCTAATCTGCTTTCTTGAAAGACCGGGACAATATTAAAAACCCTGTTAAACCTGATAAAAGAGAAGCTACGAGGATAGCAATCTTTGAAAATCCCTGAATATCAATATCAGTGAATGCTAGAAGAGAAATAAAAATTGACATTGTAAACCCTATTCCTCCGAGGAAACCAGCACCTAGTAAATGATACCATCCGGCATTTGCAGGAAGATCAGCCCATTTCATTTTTATAGCCACCCATGAAGCAATAAAAATTCCAAGAGGTTTTCCCAAATAAAGTCCGGCCAGTACTCCAAGACTGACCAATGAAGTTGCCACTTCTTCTAATTTAGCATGAATTATAAATCCGGTATTAGCAAGAGCAAAAACCGGCATGATAAAGAAACTAACTGGCTTGTGAATGAAATGTATCAGTTTTTCGGCTGCAGAATCTGTTTCACCTTTTCCAAGAGGAATTGAAAACGCCAGCAATACTCCTGATATGGAAGCATGTATTCCCGATTTTAAAGTGAAATACCACAAAAAAAGCCCTGTAATTAAATACATTAGAACGGACTTTACTCCGAATTTATTCATTAAGAGAAGTATTCCGAAAATTCCTGCCGCCATCAATAAAAAAGTAGCAGATATATCTTCCGAATAAAAAAGACCAATTACCACAATTGAGCCCAGGTCATCCACAATGGCGAGAGCTGTCAGCATTATCTTGATAGAGAAGGGAATTCTATTGCCAAGTAAACTCAATACTCCGAGAGCAAAAGCAATATCTGTTGCCATAGGGATTGCCCATCCTTTGATGGTCTCAGCATGCATATTAATAAGGGAGTATATTAAAGCTGGCGCAATCATTCCACCACAAGCTGCAAAAATAGGCAGCATGGATTTTTTAACGGAAGACAATTCACCTTCAACGATTTCCCTTTTAATTTCCAGCCCTACAAGGAGAAAAAAAATAGCCATTAATCCGTCGTTTACCCAGTGAAGCAGACTTTTATACAAGCCTAATTGGGTAAATCCAAATTCAAATTCCCAGAAATTAAACCAGGAATGACTTAATGATGTATTGGAAAAAATTAATGCAATTATAGCGCAGCATATGAGGACAATCCCTCCACTTTGCTCAGTTTCTACAAAATCCTTAATCGCCTTAGTTATACTTGATTTCTTCATCAGCCCTGAAATAAAAAAATCCTTTGATCTAATCAAAGGATTTTTAATATCTAAATCTAAAAGAAAATTATTTGCAATTTAACAGCAACAATTCCTGTGCCAGAAGCCAAAATCCTCATTTTATTTTTACAAATAATCAAAGAATAAATTACAATAATCTAATTATCAAAACTTAACAACTTTCTAAATAAAGAATTAACCTTTTGTCGTCAATCTACAGAAGTAAATACCAGATTTCAATTCTTCTGTTTAAATAATATCGCTTATAGCTCCTCAATTCTATGAATAGTTAAACCTAATCATCATAGTATTAAAAACCCATCCCTTTAACTAGTTTGTACTCAGAAGGAATTATAAATAAAGCCCCATCAAGTGGTATTTTCTTTAACTCGGTAACTTCCATAACCATTTTCATTTCAGCGTTATCGCTCTCAATTTTTAATGGTACCCCCTCAACTCCATCCAGGTAGAACTTTGCTTCTTTACTTCCGGATGAATTCATTTTCGATAAAGCATTTGGATCAAAATCTTTGATTTCTTTGGTAGTCCAGGCTGCCTGATTGATCGTTTTTCCATGATCAGTAACCTGAATTATATATTTAGTACAAGTGTATCCGATAATTTTTGCAGTTTCACTGGTTTTCGTTACTTTCACTACCGGCGCTTTCTCTTTTGATTCAGGTGCCTTAGGTAAAACAGAATAGGTTTTATTTTTTCTCCTTATTGAATAACTTTGATCTTTATCTTTAAGATATAAGATTTCTCCCATCATTTCCGACATTCCCCCTTCCATTTTAATAAGATTGTTTCCGTCTTTAATTTTGATCATAACACCAGTAGGCATAAAACTCCCAGCGGTGCCACCAGAAACAGCCTGCATAGATCTAAGCCTGGTTAAGTTTTCTTCCATTAAAGATTTAAGTTGAGGATTAGCTTCCATTTGCTTCTTAAATTCAGGTTCATTCATCTGAGCTTCAAGCTTTTTTATTTCCGCATCCATTTGCGGAGCCGAACCATTTCCCTTACCAGCATCCTGATGTTGAGCATTTTTAAGATCGATCTTCATTGCCCATTTTATGGTACCTTCAAAATTTTGAGAAAAGGTGGTTCCGGCAAGAAAAATAAAAAGGATTAAAAGAAGTTCTTTTTTCATTTTTAATAATGGATATATTCTATCAAATATAACAAAATCGGCACCAAATTGAAATACAGCCTTGAACACAATCACTTAATAAAATCAAATTTCACTTTTTTCATTTACAAGCACTCATCTTAATATACACTAAAGATTTATTCGTCGAATGGTCTTTGATTTTTACAACTGAAGCCCCTGCAAAACGTAATAAATACAAGGAAACACATTGAAATAATTCAATTACTCTGAAATACAATTACATAGTTTTAAAGGCATGGACTTCTTTCTACTTCGAATCAGGAGCTTCTACTTATCTAAAATAAGTACAATGCTTTTTGTCTTATTTTTTTTAATTTCAGCGTACACACAAGCACCTTATGTTTTTGCAGAAGGAACTAAACAATTGCAGCCTACTTCTTCTGACAATGGTTTTATTCAGATATTTGATAATAATACAACGACCAGGCCATTTGCGACTTATAATTGTCCAGAAGCTAACAGATTAAATATCCGAATATGCAATGCGGGTGAAAAAATATACCTGGGGTTCAGACAAACTGATAATGACGTATATTTTCAGTTAAAGGATCCCAACGGAGTAGTTGTAATGGGCCCTAGTAAAATTCCTAATGCTGCAGGTCCAGGATATATTGCCAGTTATACAGAAGCTGTTAATGGTCCAAGAGCTATTGTAGGAGCATCAGGTTATAATGCTTTAACTTATACCTCCACAATGGCTGGAGATTACTACATTGAATTCAATCCAAGTTCATCCCAGACTCTTAATCCAGTTAAAAGAGTTTTCACCTATTTTGACATTACTGTGGCGACTGCCGCAAATGTAATAAAACTCGGACGTCTATGGTCTAAATCCTGGGACTTTCAATGTAATAGCGGTACAAATCAATTTAAAGCGAAACTATATATATATGCTGATGACGGTATTGTGACATCTCTTGATTTTAATGGGATGCAACCCTTTGGTTTTGTTATTGCGGCAAATAATGCAGGTTGTACAAACACAGGGACTTTTGCAACAGACCGACAATCAGTATCAGGTAATATTAACTACCCTCAATATAAAGTTTTTCTAAATGACCCTGATATCAACTGCTTCCCCACCGGTGTTTATGGAAATGTAAACTCTGTATCCCTAAGCGGGTGTGTGGGAAGTAACTTCTGCATAGATATTAATGTAGATAAACCTGGAAAAACTGAAATACTTTTTGAACTAAACGGAACAGCAGGTTATCAGGCAGGCTCCACAGACAGGCTTATTACAGCAGATCTTGTTGCCGGAAATAATTGTGTCACTTGGGATGGCAAAGACGGGAAAGGTAACATTGTAACAGGTGGTGTTAACATCACTACCAAAGTTGACTATTATAATGGTCTTACCCACCTTCCTTTGTTTGACGTAGAAAATAATACAAAAGGCTATATTGTTGATCTTGTAAGGCCTACAGGTCCGCGCCCTTCCCTATTCTGGGATGACTCAAAAATTGGTGGAGGTACTAACCTAACAGGTTGTAATAGTGCTACCGGATGTCATACATGGAGTGGTGATTTTGGAGACGCTAAAACAATCAATACATGGTGGTATGTGAATTCGACGACTAAAACCGTAACCAATTTCGTACCACCTTCTGTAATTACAGATGCCAATGCTGATAAGCCCGGCACAGGTTCTTCCAATGACTCAACTTTGTGCGCAACAATCACCGCATTTAAGTTAAATGGAAAAGTTACAAATGCAGGAGGTGGAATATGGAGCACATCCGGGAGTGGTACGTTTACTCCCAGCAATACCAGTCTGCAAGGCACATATACTCCTTCAGCAGCAGATATTGCAAATGGATCTGTAAAACTAATTCTTTCATCTACTGGTAATGGGGTTTGTTCTCCCAAAAAAGACAGCATCACTTATACTTTCTCTAAACAACCTGTTATAAGTGCGGGACCTGATAAATCTGCCTGTGCCAACAACCCCAACTTAAGTTTATCTGCTGCAATGAGCGGAGCTACAGGTCTTACCTGGAGTGGAGGAGCTGGAACTTATACTCCTAATAAAACATCAGCAAATATAACTTATACACCAACTGCAGGAGAAATATCAGCAGGATCTGTTGTATTAAATTTAGCCACAACTGGTAATGGTGTTTGTTCTGTCGGCTCTGGAACTATTAAACTTACTTATACTCCTATTCCAACAGCGGATGCAGGAGTTGATCAGTCTGTATGTAAAAACAACAATAAGGTAAATTTAAATGGGACAGTTACTTATGCTTCGGGTGGAACTTGGACTGGAGGCTCAGGTTCCTTTAATCCTGACGCTAATTCCTTGAATGCAACATATACTCCAACTCCAGCAGAACTCACAGCTGGAACTGTTAACTTAACCCTTACCACTACTGGTATGGGAAGTTGCCTTGCAGTAAATGACGCAGTTGCAATCAAATTCACCCCAATTCCGGTTGTTAATGCAGGAAACAACCAGTCTATCTGTAAAAACAATACTGCTATTCCATTAAATGGATCCGTAACAGGACCAACAACTACCGGAACATGGAGCGGAGGTACAGGAACCTATAGCCCAAATGCCAATACTCTTAATGCAACCTATACACCTACAACTGCAGAAGTTAATGCAGGAAGTATAACACTTACTTTAACATCAACAAATAATGGAAACTGTAATGCGGTAACATCTAATACTTCAATTACATTTACCGCAATTCCCGTAGTTTCAGTTGGCTCAAACATTATTATATGTGAAAATAATCCTGTAACAGTTTTAAATGGTAGTGTTACTGGTGCTACCGGCGGAAACTGGACAACAGGCAGTGGAACCTACTCACCAGGAAGAACCGCTTTAACAACTACCTATACTGCAAGTGCAAGTGAAGTTTCTGCCGGTTTCTTTACCCTTACGCTTGAGTCTACTGGAAATGGAAACTGCAATCCTGTTTCAAAAACACTGAATGTTCTTGTCGATCCTAAACCGACAGTAAACGCAGGAACAGATGATACACTTTGTACTAATAATCCGGCAATAAAACTTTCAGGATCAGTGAAAGATGCTACCACTTATACATGGAGTGGAGGAGCTGGAATTTTCACACCTGACAATTCCTCTTTGAATGCAACCTATACACCAACTGCAACTGAGATATCTTCTGGTATTGTTACATTAACATTGACAGCAACCAAACCTTCTTGTAATTCGGTTTCAGATCAGGTTGTATACAGATTCTCCCCAACTCCTGCGGTAAATGCAGGAACTGATCAGTCAAAGTGTAAAAACAACGGAGCAACAAGTCTTAACGGAACTATTACAATTTCCAAAGGTGGAATTTGGTCTGGAGGTGCAGGTGTATTTGCACCCGATAATAGCACTTTGAATGCGACATATACACCAACTGCTTCAGAAATTGCAACGGGAACTGTTACTCTTACCTTAACAACAACTGGGAATGGAAAGTGTCTGGCGGTCAAGGATGATATTCTCATTAACTTCACAAATCCTCCTACAGTAAATGCTTCTAATGCAGGACCTGTTTGTGGCAACAATGCGATCGTAAAACTTAATGCGGTTGCAAGCAGTCCCGCAACTGGTGTATTATGGACAGGAAATGGAACATTTACTCCTTCAACATCCGATATAAATGCGAATTACACTCCTACTGCTGCCGAAATTTCAGCAGGACAAGCTATTGTCAATATCAGTACGACTGGTAACGGAAACTGTCTTGCTGTTACAGGGCAAACAACTGTTTCCATAACTCCATCACCTACAGCAAATGCTGGTATAGATAAAGAAGTATGTGCAGACAATCCTTCAGTAGTTCTTGCAGGTAATGTAACAATAGCAACTGGCGGGACCTGGACAGGAGGCAAAGGAGCATTTGCACCCAATTCAACTACATTAAATGCAACCTATACTCCCTCTACCGATGAAATAACTTCAGGAAGTGTTACTTTAACGCTCACCACTTCAGGAAACGGAAATTGTGTTGCTGTTTCTGACCAAGTCCTCATTACAATAAAACCTTCTCCAATAGCAGATGCAGGGTCGGACCAGACAGTATGTGGTGATGCATCAACTGTTCCATTGAATGGTTCTATTCAAAATGCAACAGGAGGAAAATGGACCACAAATGGAACAGGTTCATTCTCTCCAAATGATAATGTACTTTCTGCAAGTTATAACCCATCTGCAGCTGATAAAGCAAAGGGCGGTGTAACTCTAACTCTTACCTCTCAGGGGAATGGATTATGTAGTGCAGTTAAGGACAATATGAAAATAGATTTTACAGTTGCTCCTTCAATAAATGCTGGACCTGATCAAATCGTTTGTCCAAATGACTTTCCGATTAAATTAAATGCATTCGGATCTAATGCTATATGGTCCGGAGGGTCAGGATCATTTGCCCCTTCAGTCAATTCATTAAGTGCAGACTATATTCCAAGTGCGTCTGAAACAGCTTCCGGCTCCGTTACTTTAACCGTAACAACGATTGCCAACGGGGTTTGTAAAGCTGTTTCTGATGATATAAAAATTACCATACCTCCTGCTCCTATTGTTGATGCAGGTATTGATCTTGATATGTGTGGCAATGCTACTACAATTGCATTGAATGGTACTATCACGAATGCTTCTGGAGCTTTCTGGGCTAGTTCAGGTACAGGTTCTTTCACCCCTGATGCTTTCTCTAAATCAACAACTTATAAACCATCGATTACAGATAAAACACAAGGTAAAGTAAAATTAACATTAACAAGTACCGGTAATGGCGCTTGTACTGCTATCTCAGACTCTATGATTATTACTATTCATCCTGCAGTCACAGTCTCAGCAGGACCTGATCAGACAGTTTGTGCAGATGCTTCAGGAATAACTTTGAACGGAAGTTCGAGTACTACTACAGGATTAACCTGGTCTAATGGCTCAGGATCATTTTCGCCAAATGCAAATACTTTAAATGCCACATATATTCCTACTTCAACAGAAAGAACAAATGGTATAGTTAAACTCATCTTAACAACATCAGCAACAAATTACTGCCAGCCTCAGAAGGATACAGTCATATTTATTATAACACCAGCGCCTACTGTAAATGCAGGAACTGATATTTCCATATGTGGCGATTCTTCTTTTGTAAAACTAAACGGATCTATAAACACAATTCCATCCGGAGCAGTCTGGACAAGTAATGGTTCAGGAACATTCAGCCAGGCAGCCACTGATCTGAATGCAAGTTATGTTCTTTCAAACAATGATAAGACAGCTGGTGCAATTACCTTGACCTTAACAACAACAGGAAACGGAACATGTAACCCCGTTTCTTCACAAATAAAACTGAACATAGCTAAAGTACCAGTAGTTGATGCCGGAGCAGATCAAACTTTATGTGCAGACATTTCATCTGTATCCTTAAATGCAACCATATCAAATGCTAGCGGAGGAACCTGGAAAACAACAGGTACAGGAACTTTTAGCCCAAATGCCAATACTATAAATGCATCTTATATACCATCTGCTATAGACCTGGCAAATGGAATTGTTTCTTTAACTTTGACAAGTACAGGAAATGGACTATGCAAATCAGTTTCTGACATAACAGTTATCACCTTTACACCTGCCCCTACTGTAAATGCTGGTTCAGATTTAAATATCTGTGCAAACAACGCTAAAGTTTCACTCAATGGAGATGTCACAATTGCTACAGGAGGCACATGGACAGGTGGTGCAGGAACTTTCTCACCATCGAACAATCAATTATCCGCAACCTATGTACCATCTGCATCAGAAATCAGTTCAGGTACCGTTACTTTAAAACTAACTACTACTGGTAATGGAATTTGTAAGCCAGTTGAGGATGATGTTATTATAACTATACTTCCGGCACCTGTTGTAAATGCAGGAAATGACATTGCTATATGTGCTGACAGCTTTGCAGTCAAACTTAATGGACAAGTGCTGAATGCTCCCGGAGGACAATGGACAAGCAGTGGAACAGGATCATTTCTTCCGGACAATACTTCTTTAGGAGCAAACTATGTGCCTTCAGCAGCTGATCGTGCATCCGGAAACATTACGTTAAAGCTTACCAGTTCAGCCATAAGTAACTGTATAGCAATAACTGATGATTTGATTTTGATAATATCGCCTGCTCCTACTGTTAATGCAGGAACAGACAAAATTGTTTGTGCCAATAATGCTACGGTGAACCTAAGTGCTACTACCACTGTAACAAGTAACGGGCAATGGACAAGCTCTGGAACTGGTACATTTACAAATCCAAACGGTTTAATTACAGATTATATACCATCTGCTCTTGATATAAGTGCAGGCAATGTAAATCTAACATTAACGACTTTAAATAATGGTTTATGCAAGCCTGTCAAAGATCAGCTTAATGTTCAGATAACACCTGCTCCTACTGCAGAGGCAGGATTGGATCAAACTGTTTGTAGTGACACCTCTGGTGTTCGTTTAAATGGTAAAATAACTATAGCAACCGGAGCATTATGGACGACTTCAGGAGATGGAACATTCAGTCCGAATGCAACAACTTTGAATGCCATATATAAGCCATCTGTAAATGATATCAATGCAAAATCAGTCAACTTAACTTTGACAACAACAGGCAATGGATTATGTAAACCGATAAGTGATTCTGTAAAAATCATTATCACTCCTAAACCCATAGTAGATGCCGGTACTGATATGACAATTTGCGCAGATGCCAGTGGAGTAAGTCTTAATGGCTCTATATCAAATGCTACAGGCAGTAGATGGAGAACTCTTGGAACAGGTAGTTTTTCGCCTAATTCCACCACCTTGAATGCAACTTATGTCCCTAATTCTGCAGACAAAACAGCTGGAAAAATTACCTTAACCTTGTCATCAACAGGATCTGGAGTTTGTGCAACAGTAAGAGATACTTTACATATATTGATAACACCTGCTCCGACTATAAATGCTGGTCCTTCTCAGACTTTATGCGCTGACTTTGAAGGAGCTGCCCTCAACGGAACAACCACAGTTGCAACCGGAGGTACTTGGATAAGCTCTGGATCAGGTACATTTTCAGATGCAAATTCATTAGTTACAACTTACCATGCATCTAGTTCTGATCTGGCTTCAGGTTCTGTACTTCTGACACTAACAAGTACTGGAAATGGAACATGTAAAGCTGTTTCATCCAAACTAACATTGACCATCAATCCTATACCTACTGTAGAAGCAGGATCTGACAAAACTTATTGCGGAGACATTACTGATATTCCATTAAACGGATCATTTACAAAAGCTACCGGAGGATACTGGTCTACAAATGGTTCAGGAACGTTCATACCAGATGAGTTCGCACCAAATGCTACCTATACTCCTTCAGCATCAGAAAAGACTTCAGGTCAATCAATCCTTACATTTACTACCACTGGAAACGGTGCATGTAACTTTGTTTCAGACAATGTAACATACACTTTCACTCCTGTCCCTACATCTGATGCAGGCCCTGACCAAACAGTGTGTGCTGATATTACCAGTATAAATCTTGCTGGAAATGTTACTATTGCTTCGGGGGGAATTTGGAAAAGCTCAGGTAGCGGGACATTTAGTCCAAGTTTAAATGACCTTAATGCGAAATATACACCAAGTGCTTCAGACAAATCAACTGGATCTGTTACTTTAACATTAACTACAACAGGTAACGGAACTTGTAATGTTGTGAGCAATGATATGATTATCACCATTACACCTGCTCCGGTTGTCAATGCTGGTGTGGATCAGACAGTCTGTGCAGACGTAACAGGTGTCGTTCTTGATGGAACTTTCAGTGTAGCTTCAGGTATCAAATGGACAACAACATCTGGTACAGGAAGTTTCGTTCCGGATGATACCACGCCAAATGCTACATTTATACCATCTTCCTTGCAAATAGGAAATGGAAAAGCAACTCTAACATTGACTACAACAGGGAATGGAACATGTAATGCAGTAAAGGACGCTGTCGTTATATTCCTTTCTCCTGTACCGCAAGCTAATGCTGGAAAAGATGTAACTGTTTGTGCTGGGGTTATAGACATTCCATTAAATGGAACCGTTGTAAATGCAAGCGGAGGAACATGGACAAGCTCAGGCACAGGAACATTCCTTCCAGATGCAAATGCCTTAAATGCAAGTTATGTTCCATCGGCTTCAGAAAACGTAAATGGTCAAACGGTAACCATAACCCTTACTACCACCGGAAACGGATCTTGTAGTCCAGTGGCAGATCAGATAACTATTTCATTCAACACGGTTCCAGTTTTTGCAGGTCCCTCCCAGAGTGTATGTACCAATGGATTTCCCGTTAAATTGAATGGTTCCGGAAATGGTTCATGGACATCTCCAACTGGTGGAAATTTTTCACCGAACCCGAATTCTTTAAACGCATCTTATAGTCCTACTGCTGCAGACATTGCTGCAGGCTATGCTGATTTAATACTTACAGGAAGTTCTGTAGGAACATGTCTTCCTGGTAAAGATACTGTTAGAATCTCTATTACTCAGGGTCCTGTTGTCAACGCTGGTTCAGATCTTTTGATCTGTGAAAATAATTCAGTAATAAATTTAAGTGCAACAGTTTCACAAGCTGCAGATATCAAGTGGTCTACATCAGGCGCTGGCTCATTCTCGTCTAACATTGGCTTAACAACCATTTACACACCAACATCACAAGAGCTTTCAGACGGAAACGTAACATTGATTGCAGAAACTACCGGTAATGGAATCTGTGCCGCTGATACAGACCAGGTTGTGATTACATTCACTCCTGCTCCTACTGCCAAAGCCGGATCAGATGAAGACCTTTGCGCTGACATTACTTCAATAGATTTAAATGGTTCTATTACAATAGCTGTAGGATCAACTTGGTCAAGTGATGGAAGCGGAAGCATTGCCTCTGCCGGATCTTTAACTACAACCTACGCTCCTACTTCTGCAGATAAGTCTAAGGGATTTGTAATCTTTACCTTAACAACTTCAGGAAGTGGTAATTGTACGGAAGTTACAGATCAGAAAATTGTAAGATTTACTGCAGGTCCGATCGCATACCCTGGCACAGATACATCTTTGTGCGCAGACATCAGTGAACTTCCTTTAAGTGGTAGTGTATCAGGGGCAACAGGGGGTATTTGGAGTACAAATGGTACAGGTACCTTTAGTCCAAATGCTAATGCGTTAAATGCTAGTTACATTCCTTCTATTGATGACTTATCTAAGACTTCAATTACCTTAACACTGTTGACAACAGGAACCGGAATATGTACGCCTACCTCAAATAACAGGATTGTATCATTCACAACTATTCCGACAATTAACCCTGGAGTTGGTGATTCATATTGTTCAGACGTTTTAAGCATACCGGTTAATGCCGCTGTCACAGTTGCTTCTGGTGTAAGATGGAAAACATCAACAGGAGGAAGCTTTGGTGATGAGAATCTCCAAACAACTGACTACTTCCCTACTAATGTTGAAAAAGCTTCAGGGAAAGTGACATTGAATGTAATAACTACAGGCAACGGTAAATGTAAAGCAGTGTCTGCTAATGTCGATTATTTCTTTACACCTGCGCCAACTGCAGAAGCTGGATTTGATATCATAAGATGTTCAGATGCAATGTCAATAGATCTTGAAGGGCACGTGACCATTGCCACGGGAGGAGTCTGGACTACTTCAGGAAATGGTACATTCTCAAACGATTCAAATTTACAAACAAGCTATCTACCATCGGGTACAGATAAATCAAATGGTTCGGTAGTATTAACTCTATCTACCACAGGAATGGGCAAATGTCTTGCTGTGACCGATGCCATTAAAATTGACTTCACACCTGTACCACTTGTATCTGCCGGATCTGATCAAAATGTTTGTGCTGATACAGCAGGAATATCACTATCATCAACCTATTCGGTTGCGGGAGGGATAAATTGGAGCACTTCAGGCGACGGAACCTTTTTAACATCCTTTGCTGAACCAAATGTTAAATATATACCTTCACAAAGTGATACAGCTTCAGGTTCTGTAAGGATTATTGCTACAACTATAGATAATGGTGATTGCCAGGCAGTATCAGACACAATGTATATTACAATTCAAAAGCAGCCGGTTATTAATGCTGGGATTGACAGAACAATGTGTACAGATGAAAAGACTGTTACGCTTGGAGGTAACTTTAACAATACCGGTGGAATACTATGGAGCAGTACCGGAACAGGCGTATTTTCAGACCCTACATCAACAACCCCTGTTTATACTCCATCTGTTGCAGACAAGACAAATGGAGGAGTAATATTTACAGCAACAACAACTGGTACAGGTCTATGTAAAATATATACAGATATTAGTGCATTAAGTATCTATTCAGCACCAGTCGCTACAGTAAATGCTGGTATGGATCAGTCATTGTGTAAAGATGTTATGACTGTAAAACTTACCGGTTTTATTGCTAATGCAGGAGGCGGAGTATGGTCTTCAACTAATGGTGGAACATTTTCAGATGTTAAGAATCTTGAAGGTACATTTTATCCAGTAGCTGCAGAAAAGGCCGCCGGTAAAGCAGATATAGTTTTAACAACAACTAATAACGGATACTGTAATGCCCAGTCAGATACCATGACCATTACATTTACCGCACCTCCTACTGTAAATGCTGGTGCCGATACAACAATATGCGGTGATTTATATTCAATCAAACTTCCAGGAAAATTCACTGTATCTTCTGGAATTGAATGGAAAACAGGAGGATCAGGTACATTTGTCCCTGATGCCACTATGCCAAATGCTTCTTATATTCCAAGCAAATCGGATATCACTGCTGGTAAAGTAGGCCTTACCATTACTACTACCGGCAACGGTACTTGTAATGCAGTAAGTGCATCCAAAAAGATCCAGATACTTCCTGTACCAACTGCAAATGCAGGTCAGGACCAAACTGTTTGTGCAGATTTAACAAAAATTGCTATCAAAGGAAATGTAACAGGAGCAACCGGAGGAACTTGGAAAACGACTGGGACAGGAACATTTAGCCCTAATGCAAATAGTCTTAATGCATCATATATCCCTTCACCGGAAGACATTCAATCATCAGCAGTCAATCTGATATTGACTACAACAGGAACAGGAATTTGTAATCAGGTCTCTTCTAAAATTACAATTACAATTACCCCTAAACCAGTGATAAATGCCGGACCAGACATTTTGAGCTGTGCAAATGTCCCTTCAATTCAGCTGAATGGTAATGTTACTGTCGCTGGTGGTATGATCTGGATTACTTCAGGTTCCGGTATATTTATGCCATCAGCAGCTTCCTTAAATCCAAGCTATACCCCTTCTGAAGCAGATCAAATAGCTGGGAAGGTAATATTAACTGCATATTCAACAAATAATGGAAAATGTAACATTGTAAATGATTCGCTTGAAGTTACAATTAACAAAGCTCCTATAGTAACAGCATCATCAGGGAATCCATGTGTATATAAAGACGGTGTAGCGTTAACAGGAACTGTAGTTAATGCATCAGGAATTGAATGGAGAACATCAGGATCAGGAACATTTTCATTAAGTTCATATGACCTTAATCCATCATACTTCCCATCACAAGCTGATATTGCCGGTAATGGGACAGTTATTATTACTGCATATTCTACAGGAAATGGAGTATGTAATGCTGAATCCGCAAATACATCATTACTTGTTTCACCGCTGCCAATTGCGGATGCAGGAAGTGACCAATATGTATGTACATCAAGCAATGCTACACTGAACGCATTTACTTATCCTGGAAACATTTATTCATGGAAATCCCTGTCAGGCAATGCTCTTGGAACTGATGCGACCATCACAGTTAGTGCACCTGCAAATCAGACCATTGTCTTAACGGTTACCGATTCAAAGAAATGTCCTAACTATGATACAGTTAGTGTATTTACAATAACTCCACCTAGCTGGAACCTAATTTCTGAAAACTGTTATAACGATACTTTGGTATTAAGATCCAATCCATATAATTTGCCATCAGTACCTGGTTCATTTGCCTGGTATAAAGATGGAGTAATATTACAGAATAAGAATCAGGATTTCTTAGCAACCAGAGATCCGGGACAGTATACCGTTCAATATTATTATGGTAATTGCAAAACTGAAGCATCAGCAACCATTAACGCCCTACCAGATTTTAATATTCCTGCTGAAAAGTTATTATGTAACCAAAGTACAGGGACATTAGTTGCGAATATTAATTCAATACCAAATCCACCAGAAGTTTATTCATGGACCATGGGATCTAATTTTGTAGGCAATACTAATCCTGTTGACTTCAATGTACTTCCAGATTCAAATTTCTATAAACTGAAAATTACAGATGTAAAATGCTCAGCTGAAGACAGTGTGCGCATTATAGGCATTGATTCACCGATCACAGGTAATTTGAAAGATATTGCATCCTGTGAAGGTCAAACAGTTGTGTTGATTGGAACCCCAACAAACTACAGTGATTTAACTAAGTATAATCCTGTTTACCAATGGACACCATCAAGCCTGGGCACTGATGATACTGTAGAAGTTAAAACAACAGGCACCTATGGAGTTACAGTAACAATTGGAGAGTGCGCAGCTTCTTATCTGGCCAATGTGCAGATGAATAAACTTCCAGACCCGTTTATGCCTGAACGTCAAATATTTTGTTTTGACAATAATAAATATATGATGCTTGATGCAGGACCAGGAGAACGATTCAAATGGGAAAATTCAAGTGATACATTGAGGCAAAAAGCTATCATAGAACCAGGAATGTATATAGTGACTGTAACCAATAGTTTTAACTGCTCATTAATCGACAGTACAGAAATAGTTCAGGTCTGCGCGCCAACAGTTTATATACCGAATGCAATAGAGCCTGAGGGTGGTATAAGCAGAAACCAGGACTTACATATCTTCGGTAAGTATTTTACCAACTTTAAAATGACTATCTATAATAGATGGGGAGAAATAATCTTCTACACAGAAGATAGAAATAAAACTTGGGATGGAACTTACCTGGGCAAATTAATGCCTGAAGGATCATATAACTATATAGTTACTTATGAAGGATTAGAAGGAGAATATATAGGACCTTATAAAAAAGAAGGTAAGATCACTATAATGAGATAATTATTATTACTTAAATTCATTAAACCCGAAAATTATCATAATTTAGTTTTCGGGTTTTGTTTTTGTTATTGTGAAAAAGATCATTTTCATTTTATTTCTATATTTATTTCATTTATCATCAGGATTAAAAGCTCAGACTGACAAAGAGTTTTGGTTTGCTGCACCTCAGGTTTCTTACAAACATGGTAATAAGCCTGTCTACCTCAGATTTGCTTCATTTGAGAATCCAACGAAGATAGAGATCTCTATTCCTGCAAATAATGCTTTTAAACCAATAGTACTCTCATTAAATGCTTTTTCCTCAAAATCTATAGACCTTTCAGCTTATCTTGGATTATTAGAATGTACGCCGGATCAAAGCATCTTAAATAAAGGACTTCATATTTTGTCGACTGAAATTATTACTGCCTACTATGAAATAATGGGAAGTAATAATGGAAATGTTGTGAATTCAGATATTTTTACACTTAAGGGGAATTATGGTTTAGGCACACATTTTATAACACCATTTCAGACTTATTGGGATAATGAAAGCACTGTTGACGGTTGGTCGTCAATTGATATTGTCTCAACTGAAGATAGCACCAAAATATCTGTAACACTGACGAAAGATGCATTTGGTCATGAAGCAAATACTCCATTCACAATTACACTAAACAAAGGACAATGCTACTCTATAAAAGCCGCTTCACGACTAGGGTCTATGCATATGGCAGGCTCTGAGATAATCTCTGACAGGCCAATAGCTGTAACACTAAAAGACGACTCTATTGAAGAAGGTGTTTCTTATGACCTTGCCGGAGACCAGATCGTTTCAGTGGATAAAACAGGAAAAGAATATGTTATTGTCAAAGGTAGCGGCGACTATTCTACTGACAGAGCCTACATTACTGCTACAGAGGATAACACCAATATATATGGATCAGATAGTCTCCTAGCAACTCTTAATAAAAGAGAAACCTTAGAATTTCAGTTGACGGATTCTGCTGCTTATATAAAATCAGATAAGCCCGTTTATGTATTTCACATAACCGCTTTTGAACAGGAACTCGCTGGAGCTTTGCTCCCATCATTAAAGTGTTCCGGATCTAAAAGAATTGTATTTACAAGGACGAACGATGAAAGGTTTGTACTGAATTTGGTTACAAGAAAAGGAAATGAAGACTCATTTAAATTAAACGGTAAAAACTGGATAAAAGGAAGTGATTTTAAGCCGGTAACAGGAACAGACAGTACTTGGTTATATTATTCCGGAGATGTGGACATTAACACTGTTCCACCCGATCTTCCCGCATATATCGAAAATCTGAAAGGTGATTTTCATCTTGCAACATTAAATGGAACAGAAACAGGAACCGGATTTCGCTATGGATATTTTTCCGATTATGGCTTCCTGGAACTTGGCGCAGATAAAATAATGTGTCCTGGTACCCTGATATCGCTGGACGGTGGATATGGGAATAGTCAGTTTAACTGGACATTTAATAATAATCCATTAAGCGATAAACAAAGGATAGTTATTGCTGATTCCGGAACATATAAGGTAGAAGTAACCAAAGGTCTGGATTGCAAAATGAAGGATTCTATAGATATTAAGTTCTTTCCCGAAATAACATCATTGATCTTACCTGAAGATACTTCCTATTGCCTCAATTCAAAGATCACGGTCTCTACCTTAAATACCTTCTCCTCTTACACATGGCAGGATAATAGCACCGGCGATACTTTAAGTGTGCCAAGTCCCGGCATTTATTGGGTTGAAGTGACGAATGAATTTGGATGTAAAAAAATTGATTCGATAAATGTCTCAGGTCTTACAATACCTGAAGTAAAAATCTTCCCTCCTATTGATGAATTAAATTTCTGTAAACAAGACAGTATTACCCTATCTGCATCAAATGCCTTTGCGAACTATTTTTGGAATACAGGAGACACTCTATCAACAATCATCACAACTCACAATGAAGAAGATAAATACTGGTTGCATGTAACGGGATATAATGGATGCCGCAATGCTGATACTCTTATATTAGATTGCTCTCCATATATTCAAAATCCACCAAACCTAATCACTCCAAACGGAGATGACAAAAATGAATACTTCAAAATTGGTGACCTGAAAAAAGGAAAATGGGACCTGGAGATATATAACAGATGGGGAAGCAGAGTGTATTACAAAAAAGGGTATTTCAATGAGTTTAACGGAGATAATCTCGAAGATGGGATATATTACTATTTCCTGAGACAAGTTGAAAATAAACGTATGCTAAAAGGCTGGCTTGAGATTATAAGGTAATTTCCTTTCTTAAGGGCAATTGAATTGAAAAAGTTGTTCCAATATTTACAGTACTATTAAGAGTAATTTTGCCACCTGCATTTTCTACAATTCGCTTTACAATGTAAAGCCCTACGCCTGTACCATCAACATGTGTATGTACCCTTTTAAACATCCCAAATACTTTGTCAATCTGCTTGGCTTCTATTCCTAGTCCATTATCAGATACAGATAATATTAAGACATCATTAATTACTTCACTGGTCACATCAATTTCTGGCCTTCTCAATGGAGATCTATATTTAATAGCATTAGTAATCAAATTTGTAATTAAACTTCTAAGGTTCTTTCTTGAGAAACTTACTTGAGTAGATTTCAGATTTATGTTTATTTGAGTTTTAGCGGCAATAATAGTATCATGGTAGACAAGGAGTACTTCATCCAGCAGTTGTCTGATATCTACCAGGTCGACGTCTTCTTCTGTATCCTTTTGAATTTTGCTGATATCGGAAAGCTCACTTATTGTAGTTTTAAATCTTAGGATAGAGTTTTTCATCATATTAAGATATAAATCAAACTCCTGAGGGTAGCTATTGCTCTGCAGTTCATGGGATAATGAGTTAACAAGGCCCTCCAGATTAGATATAGGTGCTTTTAAATCATGAGATGCTGTATAGACAAAATTATCCAGGTCGGTATTGATTCTTTTAAGTTCCTTGTTCGTCCTTTCCAGTTCCTTTCTGTATAATTTTTCATCGTTTACATCAGTACAAGTTCCAAACCACTTCACGACCTTTCCAAAAGGATCTTTCAATGGGTTGGCTTCTATCAAATGCCATCGGTATTCTTCTGAAGCTTTATCTTTCAACCTACCTGAACATCTGAAAACTGTACCTTCTTGTAAAGCCAGTCTCCAGAAAGATGATACTTCTTCAAGATCTTCAGGATGGGTAATTTCAAACAATCCCCTCTGAAAAGATCGCTTGGAATCAAGACCACTGTACTCGTACCAATTAAGATTAAAATAATCAAACTCTCCCCTTTCATTGACAGTAAAGACCAATTGAGAAATTGAATCAGTCATGAATTTAAACTGAAGAATACTGGCTTCTAGTTCTTCAGTTCTATACTTAACTCTTTCTTCCAGTTCAGAATTGATTTTTCTTAAAACCTCATCAGCCTTTAATAGTTCTTCATTGCTTTCCTTTAGCTTTTCATTGGAACTCTTTAGTTCAGAATGTAATCTTCTCCAGTCGTAAGCAGAAGGTATCTGAAGAATCTGCGGAGTTTTTTTTATCAGAATTACTGCAGTAGCAATAGAAGCAATAGCAGTGATAATTTTTAGAACAGCATCGAATCTATAAACAGGATACCAGATTGTAATAACTGATACTAAATGAGTAGCTCCACAGCCAAGAATAAAGAATGCGAATAAAAGCATTAACCTTCCATATACAAAGTCTCTTCTTAATCTAAATATATTATAAAGACTGAATGGTATTGAAAAATAAGCTAAAGCAATTACAACATCTGCAATAGCATGAGACCAAAGGATTTCGGGCTTCCAAAAATAGCAGTGCCCATGGGGCATAAAGTCCCCCTCAAATATTTTCTTCAGAAACTCAAGCATAGCTTTAAAAAGAACAGGTGTTTCACCTGTGATAAAATTATTTCTTGTAGAGAGAAATAGCAAGATTTAAAGTAAAATACGAAGCCTTAAAATCATTTATATTCTTGCCCGTAGTTAGATTTATATGTTCAACTCCAGTCTTTGTAAAGACTGAGCCATTGCCGGAATTATCCAGAAAAGCCTGATCCGTGGTGTTAATTTGAGTTTTTGTCAATGGGAAATAATACCTGATATCCACCATTACGTCACGACCGTATCTACCAAAGTTTCTTCCCAAACCTACAAATACCTGAGCCCCAAAATTTTTAAAATTATCTGCCTTTGCTTTGTATGTATGTTTTTCCAGATCATTATTTTCAAGGCTCCATCCGACATACCTGTCCGTTACAACAGTTTCCTTATCAATTATTTTCGGATTAAAATTAATATTCAGGGCTAAACCACCAATAGCATAATATTTTTTTACTTCAGTGAATTGATATCTCACATAAAGGGGGATATTAACAGATGGGTATCTGATATATAAGTCAGATGTTATTCTTTGTTTTTTACCAGTACCAAGTGAATCGAAATCATCAAAATATTTATTTATATAATACTTTGTACCCACATACTGAAAATTGAGCTCAGCTCCTAAAAAGAGATTATAACTTGCTTTATATTCTGCATACCCTCCTATTCCACCTGTGAAGCGAAATTTGGATTCAGAATAAAAATTCCAATATCCTTCTTGCGATCCGACTGCACCTATTGCTTCTTTAAGTTTTTTAGAATTTACCCTTGAAAAACCAAGATTCCCTTTAGCTCCAAAAGTAAGTTTCTGAGCATTAACATTTAATGCGCTCAGGACTAAACAACTTAATATGGTTAATGAAAAAATCTTCACGTTTATTAAAAATTGATTCTTAGATACAAACGTAAAGGCAGTTATTAGGTTAGGCATTTTTTCCATCATTTATAACCTTATGATCTTAGTATTATTCAGGGGATTCCCTTTATTAACATTACAGAATACAATAAAGGCGGCCGATTAAATTAATATTAAACTTCAGGAGACTTCATAAACTCTGTTTCAAAAAAACAATGATCCCTTTAAATTGTTTCGGGTGTAAGGAATACTTATAAAGAAAAAGCCCCAATAATGGGGCTATCTTTATTCAATAATTTCAGCTTCTGTCCTTCTGTTTAATTGTTTATTTTCAGGAGTATCGTTAGGGGCAATTGGCTGTTCTTTACCAAAACCCTTAAATGCAAGCTGTTCTTTAGGAACTCCCTTTGATATCAGATAATCATAAACACTTTTAGCGCGACTTTCTGATAGTTTTAGGTTATGATCATCATTTCCATCATTATCAGTGTATCCACCAATCTGGATCTTAACAGTCTGATTTACTTTTAACATTTCCATTAATCTGTCCAGTTCAGGCATAGATTCATTTCTTAATGTTGCTTTGTTCACATCAAAAAATACATTTCGCAATACCATTTTTTTACCCTTTTTAACTCCTTCCAAACAAATAGAGTCATTGATTTCAAGGTATTCATTCAATGATGGAATGTCTATATTTTTTGAATAAAATAAATAACCTTGTGCTTCAACAGATACTCCATAGTTTTTACCTGCGGGTAATACTACAGTATACTTACCGCTACTGCTATTAGAGTTATAAGCTCCAAGGATTTTCTGAGTAGTTAGATCGGTAACTACAATAGTTGCTGCTACTGGTGTTTTGTTTTCACAACTCTTTATCATTCCTTTAAATACAACCAGAGAAGCATTGGCATCTCTTTCCAGCATGTAGATGTCTTTCTTTCCAAATCCACCTTCTCTCTCAGAACTAAAGTAAGCTCTCTTATTGTCTGCAGACCAAACGAAAAATACATCATCCGCAGCGGTATTAATTGGATATCCAACATTTACAGGATCAGTAAGTACTTCACCTGTTTCTGTATTGATGGTAACAGAAAATATATCAAAGCCTCCCATTGAGTTATGACCTTTGGAGCTGAAGTAGAGCGTCTTTCCATCTGCATGAATAAATGGACTCTCTTCATCAAGCACTGTATTTATCTTAGGACCCAGAAGTATAGGCTTTCCCCAATCTCCGTTTATCTGTCTCTTGGTCATATAGATATCCGTTCCCCCAACTCCTTTTCTTGTGCTGGTGAAAAACAAAGTTTTCTCATCAGATGAGATACTTGCACTCGTCTCCCAAAAAGATGAATTAATATGATTACCTAATGTTTTAGGGCTCTTCCATTCACTACCATTCAATTCACTCGCAAACAAATCTCCGCCATTATCAACCTTATAGATAAAGAGATCCTGACCGTCAGGAGAGATACCAACACAAGCATCATGTGTAGGTGTATTAATACCGTTCCCTAAAGGAACTGCAGTTCCCCATTCATTGTCTTTTTTATGAGAAATGTAGATATCTTCATAATACTGGTTATCCTGCGGATCCTTTAAGCCACCTGTTGAATTATCTCTTCTTGATGTGAATACAAGCACTGTCTCATCAGCAGACACAGCAGGTACATAATCTGAATACTTTGAATTGATGCCGGGACCAAGATTAGTTATTTTAACTTTTTGAGGAGATTTTACAAACTCTAATCCATTCTTACAGAAAGTTATTTTCTGATTTACCAGATTTAATCTCTCTTTATCTTTAGGCTTGAGAGTTGCTTTATAACTTTCATAGGCACTGATAGCCTCTTCAAGCTTGTGGGATAAATGGTAGCTACCTCCCAAATAAAAATTCAGATCTCCAGCTTTAGCTCCACCATTTCTAGCCTTTTCAAGATAGGGTAATGCTTTTATTTCTTCTTTTAAATTAAAGTAAACAAGACCTGTTTTATAAGCAATTTCAGGATCATCGGGCTTCAAAGACGATAATTTTAACACTGGCTCTAAGGCATCTTCATATTCTTCTTCTTTGATCAGTTCATCAGCCTGGCTCAGAACCTTCGCTAAATCCTTATCCTGCGCATTAGCATTAAAAGTGGATTGAAGTGAAAGAAAAAAAAGCAGGCAATAAATACTTGAAATTCTTTTCATTTAGACATTAATTTTAGTATGTTACTTGGCTTTTGAGAAAAGCAATAAGGAAAAACACTAGAGTATATTTCTTATTTAGCTTTAGGCTCATACGCATTTCAAATAAAATAGGTTAAATAACGAGTAATGACCCCTCTTTTTCAGGACATTGTAGTAATATTAGGTATTGCAGTAATAGTTACACTTCTATTTGAGAAGTTGAAATTTCCAACAATTATTGGTTTTCTTTTAACAGGTACCATTGCGGGTCCTCATGGGTTAAGTTTAATTACCGCTTCACATGAAGTTGAGTTGTTAGCGGAAGTCGGTGTAATTCTTCTGCTATTTATAATAGGTATTGAATTTTCATTAGGAGATCTTGCCAAGATAAAAAAATCAGTATTACTCGGAGGCGCCTCTCAGGTCTTTCTCACTATAGCAGCAGTGGTTGCTATACTTGCTTCTTGTTACTGGGAAACAGGTCATTCTATTTTTGCAGGATGTCTGCTGGCTTTGAGTAGTACTGCAATAGTATTAAAACTTCTTCAGGAAAAAGGAGAAGTAAATAGTCCTCACGGAAAAACCATTTTGGGAATTTTGATTTTTCAGGATATCATAGTAGTCCCGATGATGTTATCAGTGCCATTTCTATCGGGAAAGCAACCAGTTACGTTTCTTCCTTTTGTACTCCTTACTTTAAAAGTGGTACTCATCATAATATTCGTTCTTGTAGCTGCCAGATATATTGTTCCCAACCTGTTATATCAAATAGCAAAAACAAAAAACAAAGAGTTATTCATACTCTCTATAGTCGTTATCTGCTTTTCGGTCGCCTGGCTTACATCTTCTATTGGCTTATCATTGGCGCTTGGTGCATTTATGGCTGGACTTATCATTTCAGAATCAGAATACAGTCATCAGGCATTGGGAAATATTCTACCATTCAGAGAGATCTTCGCAAGTTTTTTCTTTGTATCTATCGGAATGCTTCTCGATGTGAGGTTTGTGATAGAACATATATTTTACATCCTATCATTAACTTTTATTGTTATAGCGCTTAAATTCATTATCTCTGCCTTCTCAGGACGATTGTTAAAAATGCCTATAAGAAGTTCTATCCTTGTGGGACTAGGACTTGCACAAGTAGGAGAATTTGCTTTCATACTATCTAATGTAGGTGTTTCCAATGGATTGTTAAGCACTGATTATTATCAGTATTTTCTGGCTATATCCATTCTTACAATGTCTATCTCTCCATTCATCATAAAGTCAGGAAATGAAATATCCCTCTGGGTACAAAGATTCTTACTACCCAACAACATTTCAGACCGGTACACGGGAATGAAAGATTATCTATCAAAGAAAAAAATTGACCATTTTGAAGATCATCTGATCATTATAGGCTATGGATTAAATGGGAAGAACGTTGCTAAAGCGGCTAAAGCAGCAAGTATCCCATATGTTATACTTGAACTTAATGCCGATACCGTAAAAAAAGAAAAGCAAAAGGGTGAACATATATTATTCGGAGATGCTGTTCATGCTCCTGTGCTGGAGCATTTGAATATTCATAAAGCCAGAGTTGCAGTCATTGCAGTATCAGATCCTGTAGCTACAAAACAGATTGTAGTTAATATCAGAAACACAAGCAAAAATATTCACCTTATTGTTCGTACCAGATTTATTCAGGACACAGAGCTTCTATTCAGTCTTGGAGCCAATGAAGTGATCCCAGAGGAGTTTGAGACCTCTATAGAAATATTTACTAGAGTATTAACATCTTACCTTGTGCCTAGGCAGGAGATCGAAGAGTTTATTCAGGAAATCAGAGAAGACAACTATGAAATGCTTAGACTATTACCAGGATCAACAGCAAGAAAAAATTTTTCACTAGCTATACCAGACATAGAAATAGCCGCTATTTCGGTTCAGAATGAAACATTCGAAATCGTAAATAAAAAAATTGCAGATTCAGGAATAAGAAAAAAATTCGGAATAACGATTATCGCGATCAAAAGAAAAACTCAATTGATTACTTCAATAGGTCCGGATGAGCAAATTTATGTATATGATACAATTTATATATTGGGAAAACCTGAGGACATATATAGATTCAGTAAAAAATTAAAATAATAAGGTAACTCATTTTTTCATTCAGTAATTCTTACTAATTTTCTATGAGATAACAAGCTCATGCAAAGACTTCTATTTGTTTTATTATTCCTTTTTACATTTTCATTTAAATCTGCTTATTCTATCTCACTGAAGAAGGAAGGAGCTGCGGATACCGTTCATATAGGTGCTTACGTGCTGAGTCTTCACGATATAAATTTTAAAGATAAAGAATATACTATGCGACTATGGCTCTGGATGCTGTATAATAATCCAGAGTTTGATTTCACTACTCAAGTGGAGGTACCTAATGCTAAAAATATTGAAAAACCGGATGTAATGGTTGACACTATTGATGGGAAAATATGGGTACTAATGAAAATGAAATGTGTTATGAAACAAAACTGGAAAGTGCATGACTACCCATTTGACAGGCAACACATTAAAGTTCATATAGAAAACACCATGTTTGATGCCAGCAACCTTGTGTTTGTGCCGGATACACTCGGAAGTAAATTTGATAAGGACTTTGCTATAGATGGCTGGAACATATCCAATTTCAAAGTTAGCTCAGGTGTAAATGAATATTCTACGGCATTCGGTGATATAACCCTGGATAAACAGCACTCAGAATATGGAGCATTCTTTATAACACTAGATTTGGAAAGAAATGCATGGGGCTTGTTTTTCAAGTTATTTCTAGGAATGTACATAGCATTTTTCATTGCATCAATAAGTTTTGTAATAGATCCAGAAGATATAGATCCAAAGTTCGGACTTCCTGTGGGTGGACTATTTGCGTCAGTCGGCAATAAATATATTATAGATTCAATACTTCCCGAAACTACATCTTTCACTCTTGTAGATTCACTCCATTCACTAACATTCCTTTTTATACTTTTCATCATTGCTGCAAATGCCTATTCTTTAATTCTTGACAGAAGAGGAAGAAGAAATAATGCCCGCAGTTTTAATAAAACAGCTGGTAAGGTCATTTTAACTACTTATTTCTTTGTAAATATCTTCATGGTTATTCTTGCCATTTATAAATAATCTGGAAAAGGTGGAATGATTTTCCTCCAGATTACGTTTGTAGAACTTCAACGTATAGTCTCAAACATATGAAATTACTGGATTTACTGGTATTAAGCTTTATCCTTGGAGTAACCTTTTCCATCGGATATGTTTTTACCACTGCTTCAATGATTCTTTTATACTCATTCATTTATGCTTCAATAGACAGTATCAATTTTGACTGACAATGATTAAAAAAGGATTCTTTAAAGTTTTATTTGTTTTTTAAGTAATACTTCCGTTAAATTTGAGCCAAATTTCTATTTATGGCTAATACTTCCGACATTTCAAAAGGGTGTTTTTTAAGATTTAACAATGAATTAGTGCAGGTTTTGGAATACGAGCACCGTACTCCTGGAAACTTACGTGCATTTTATCAGGTAAAAATGAGAAACATTAAAACTGGTAAACTTGTAGAACACAGGTTTCGTGCCGGGGAAGATGTTGAACTTGTAAGAGTTGATGTAAATGATTATTCCTACCTGTATGATGAGGGCCCTAGCCTGGTTCTTATGGACAGTGTAACATATGAACAAATCTCTGTAGACAAACTACTTTTTGGAGACAGCCTTAAATTTCTTAAGGAAGGAATGGTAATTAAAGTTTCTTTTGATGGCGATACTCCTATTTATGCAGAGCCTCCTACTTCTGTGGAGCTTGAAGTTACCTATACCGAACCAGGTATAAGAGGCGATACTGCAACTAAAACATTAAAACCTGCGACTCTTGAGACTGGTGCTGAAATCAGAGTACCTTTATTTATAGAGATAGGTGAAAAAATTAAAGTAGATACCCGTACAGGTGACTACATGGAACGAGTAAAAAGTTAATATTCCGATTTAATAATGAAAAAGGGCCGTTGAAAACGTCCCTTTTTTTTTGCCCTTTGGGACAATTACTTTCTAGTTAGCACTTACTAACCAAAGATCAAAACCATAAGCAGAAAAGTGATAATGAAAGATAAATACATTATCGCATCTACCACATAGTATTTTTTATATTTTTTAATTAACTCAAGCAGGCTTTTCATGCTTCAAATTATATACTTTTTTCTCAACAGGACAATTTTTTTCAGGAATTTTCACGAATAAGCAAATTTATAAGCTCCACCATTTCTGCTGCTCTTTCGGGGTCACAGCCTTTTAGCCTGATTTCTTTTTTACTTTTTGTATGAACAATTAATTCAACTGAAATAAACATGCTTTTCGTAACTTCAATCCCTATGATATCGTCATAAATAAGCTGCTCCAATACTGGCTGATGATGTTTATTTACCCCAACATAAAAAACTCTGGTATCTGTGGCAATTGCCACCCCAAGAGTGTTAGATATTGCACCTTCTACAACATTTAAAATGGTCTCATCAGGCCGGAGGCTTTTAGCCAGGTCATTAAATGCAATTTTTCCCAGATTGGGCTGATAGCCTATTTCTGAAAATCTGGTATTGATATTGACAATCGTCTGCATAAAAAAGTTATGAGTTACACGTAAAAATACGATGACCACATTCCCTGAGTTTTGCCATTTCGGCCAATGTGGACAAATTTCTTCTAGCTATAAAAAGACTTTCTTTAAATATCAATAATTTAAGCTAATTCAATTCGTTTTAATTTGTCTGGTCCGAAACTTCTTTTTCGATTAATTTTACCAAAAGTACCGATATGAATGCTATTATAAATTTTGATCTTATAAAAAATGAGGCTCCAACTGCCTGGAAAGATTTTGAAGGGTTTTACTCCCAAAATTTCAATAAGTTGCATTTTTTGAGCGGAATTTCCTTTGAAATACTTCCTTTCGAAATGCAATTGGGTATTATGTTAAAATACTTTACTGAAAACGCTGTGGAAGTAGATATTTGCAATAATGATTTTGATACTCTTCCTGAAACATTTTCTGATACATTCCGGACTTATGAAAAAGTAATTGCTCATTATTCTTAGTTATGCATTAAATATAAAAAAAACGACTGTTCATTTTGAACAGCCGTTTTTTTTATATTAGAATAAGCCTAACTGATCATCTTTAGGCTTTTTCTTTGAGGGAATATCACCTTCTTCCGAAGCTTCAAGTAATAATATTTTATTTATTTTATTAGTACTAATCTTATTCCCAACAGCTTTCCAGCCTTTCACTTCAACAAAATCATTAAGACTAATTTTTTCAGACGGAACAGAAACAAATTTACCTTTGGCATAATCCACCTGGATTATAGGATTCTTTTCTGTGCTTATAACTACTAGTTTTGAATCCGCATTTTCAGAGATAAATCCAAACTTCTTTGCAGCAGTATTTGTCTCCATCTTGAATCTTTTTGCAAAATAGTTCTTTGATGATCCGTCATAATAAACTGCAGAAATGAGTCTTTCAGGATCAAATTTCTCCATGTGCAATAATTCTTCTGTATTGTATCTATTGGTCAATTCATAGGTTGTCAGTTCATAAGTGCCTTCTTTATAGAAAACAAGGATCTTATCTTCTCCTTCAAAATTCCCAATGTATTTTCCTTTCTTATCGTTGTTCAGACGCCCTACAGTTTCATCAAAGTATACCTCTTTACCGCCAAGAGTTGATTTTCCTGCAGCTTTAAACTGAATTTTCTTAACAGGATATTTGGTCAAGATATTACCTAAGACATTTCTCGCTTTTATTTCAAGTTCAGAAAAATCAAACTCAAAGTCTTTGATTTTTGCTTTGGCAGTCGGAGCAAGAGTAATACTAACAGTCTCTGCTTCTCCATTCGGATTTGCGCTAAAATAAAGAATCTTAGATCCTTTACTTCCTTTAGTTAAATCATATTCTTTATCTCTGGTTACCCCTAACACCTGGAATCTTTTAACGAATACAGTTCCGGAAGCAGCATCCAGATAGGCCATATTGTAAACCATGCGGTCGTCACCTTTTCTGAAAATACCTGCATAAAGAATATCTTTCCCAACAAAGACCTTCTCACCGATCTTTTTAATTACACAAACTCCGTCTTTCCTGAAAACTATGACATCATCTATATCAGAACAGTCACAGATATATTCGTCTTTCTTTAATCCATAACCGATAAAACCTTCGGCCTTATTGACATATAGCTTTGCGTTTATTGCGGCTACAACAGTTGCTGAAATAGTTTCAAAAGTTTTGATCTGAGTTTTACGCTCTCTTCCATGACCATATTTTTTAAGAAGGTTTTGGAAATAAGCGATAGCATATTCTATCAGATGTGCCAGATTATGCTCAACCTCTTTCAGTTCTTCTCCAAGATTTCTCATCAATTCATCCGCTTTAAATGCGTCAAATTTTGAGATTCTCTTGATCTTGATTTCTGTAAGCCTTACCAGATCATCTTGAGTAATTTCTCTGTAAAACTGCTTCTTATAAGGCTTCAAGCCTTTGTCTATTGTCTCCAATACAGCTTCCCAGGTTTCGCACTCTTCAATATTTCTATAGATCCTCTTTTCTATGAATATTTTCTCAAGAGAAGAAAACAATAGTTTTTCCTGAAGATGATTCTTTTTGATCTCCAGCTCCTGTCTAAGCAGCTCTACAGTTTTGTCTGTAGATATTCTCAGAATTTCATTTATACTTATGAAATGAGGCTTTTCATCTATAATTACACAAGCATTCGGAGAGATACTGATTTCGCACTCTGTGAAAGCATATAAAGCATCAATAGTGATATCCGAAGAAACTCCAGGAACTAGCTGGATTAGTATTTCAACATCCTTGGCAGTGTTATCAATTACCTTTTTGATCTTGATCTTTCCATTATCATTGGCTTTGATAATGCTTTCTATTAAAGAAGTTGTTGTAGTACCAAATGGTATATCCCTGATTACTAATGTCTTCTTGTCAAGATCTTCAATTTTTGCTCTAACTCTTACTTTTCCGCCTCTTAGACCTTCATTGTAATTAGCTACATCAATTGAGCCTCCTGTAGCAAAATCAGGATAAAGAGTAAATTTCTTATTCTTCAAATGAAGAATTGAAGCTTCAATCAATTCACAAAAATTGTGAGGAAGGATTTTGGTAGAAAGTCCCACAGCAATACCTTCGACACCATGTGCTAATAATAATGGGAACTTTACAGGAAGTGTTACAGGCTCATTTTTTCTTCCATCATATGAAATCTGCCACTCCGTAGTTTCAGGATTAAAAACAATTTCAAGGGCAAGTTTTGAAAGACGCGCTTCAATATATCTTGGAGCAGCGGCAGAATCACCTGTTCTGACATCTCCCCAGTTCCCCTGAGTTTCAAGTAGAAGATCTTTCTGACCTATATTAACTATGGCTTCACCAATGGATGCGTCCCCATGAGGGTGATACTGCATAGTTTGCCCAATGACATTTGCTACCTTATTAAATCGACCGTCGTCCATTTCCTTCATAGAGTGAAGGATTCTTCTCTGAACAGGCTTTAATCCATCTTCAATAGCAGGAACCGCACGTTCCAGAATTACATAAGAAGCATATTCCAGAAACCAGTTTTCATACATACCGGAAACAGGCAGTACATCATGAATGATATCACCCCCATTACCAGATCCCTGGTCCTGTATATTATTTGCATTATTATCTCTATCGTCAGCCATTCAATTTTTAAAGTTCCTGATTCAAACAAAAGGTTTAACCGGTAGAATTCCGGATCCTTCAAATATATTATAAAATTCTTTTTTCCCGAAAAGGAAAATTTACACATTCCTGCCTAATTATTAACTTTGCCTTATTATGAACAAAATAAAATTATTTTTCCTGTGCCTTTGTGTTGGTTTTTACTCTTGTGGATCAAAAGATAAATTTCCGGAAATTGATAAAAATGTGTGGCTACAGGATAAAAAAGCTTGCCAAAACAAAAGAGAAGAAATGGCAACAACACTGATAAACAACAAAGAACTAATCCTGGGGCTTAAGGAAGAGATACTCTTAGAAAAGCTAGGAAGACCAGATAAGCATGATTATCAGAAAAGAGGGAGAAAAATTTATTCTTACTATATAACTCCAGGCAAACAATGCTCCTTACAATATCCTGAAGAAGGTAAAAGAATTGTATTTGAAATGAATGCTCTTGGACTTATAGCTTTGATTACAATTCAAAATTAAAAAACAAGCAACTAACTTCTAAACAAAGAAAGCCTGTTTTTATATTAAAAACAGGCTTCCAGGAAAATATTAAAACTTGGTACACCAAATCCCTCTTACCAATACCCAATTAACAAATCCAAATATACAATTTTATAGAAGTATTAATAATCTTCGTGCTATTTTAATAAAGCTTCTCCCCTTCTTCTTAAGCTTCTTTTTGTTGTTACCGGATTTTCCTTCTTTACCTGATTTCGAATCTTTTTTTGAATTCTTGGGTAATTCAGGTTGAAAGATTTCTCTCATCAAAACATAGTGGTCTAGCATAGCGGCTAAAGTTTAATTGTATACGAATATACCCTACAATATGATAAAACTCAAGCTTTCTTAGTTAATCACCAAACTACGATAGACGAAATTAATGTAATAGAGTCCCTGATTTTAGTCAGATTTTAAATTTCCATAACATTTGCTTCTTTCCTTAATGCATCTTTTTCATCGCTTTCTACCAAATCCTTTTCAACTTTAAGGTTTTCAATTATAAACTGCTGTCTTTCAGGGGTATTTTTCCCCATGTAGTAATTAAGTAGTTTTTGTATGGAAGTTTCCTTTTGTAATAAGATTGGTTCAAGCCTGATATCCTCTCCAATAAATCCTCCAAACTCATCCGGAGAAATTTCACCCAATCCTTTAAATCGGGTTATCTCTGGTTTGCCGCCTAATTTCTTTATCGCAGCTCTTTTCTCTTCCTCACTGTAGCAATAAATTGTTTCTTTTTTGTTTCTTACTCGGAATAATGGTGTCTCCAAAATAAACAGGTGACCATTTCTCACCAAATCAGGAAAGAATTGTAAAAAGAATGTCAACATAAGCAAACGGATGTGCATACCGTCCACATCGGCATCTGTTGCAATAACTATTCTATTATATCTAAGATTTTCAAGTCCATCTTCAATATTCAGAGCATGTTGCAATAAATTGAACTCTTCATTTTCATAAACAATCTTCTTTGTAAGTCCAAAACAATTCAATGGTTTACCTCTAAGACTGAAGACAGCCTGCAACTCCACGCTTCTGGATTTAGTAATCGAGCCACTCGCAGAGTCCCCCTCAGTAATAAACAAGGTAGAATCATGTCTCTTTTCGTTGTTCAGGTCGTCAAAATGGAAGCGGCAGTCTCTTAGTTTTTTATTGTGAAGATTTGCTTTTTTCGCACGCTCATTGGCTAGTTTTTTAATACCTGCAATGTCTTTTCTTTCTCTTTCCGACTGTAAGATTCTTTTTAATAAAGCGTCTGCAACTGCTGAATTTTTATGAAGGTAATTATCAAGCTCTTTTTTAACGAACTCATTCACCCAGGTTCTGATTGCCGGACCATCCGGACCTGCATTAATAGATCCTAACTTAGTTTTGGTCTGAGATTCAAATACAGGCTCTTGAACTCTCACTGCAATTGCCCCTACAATAGAGGCACGGATATCAGAAGCATCAAAATCTTTTTTAAAAAATTCTCTGACTGTTTTTACAACTGCTTCTTTTAATGCAGCAAGGTGAGTTCCTCCCTGAGTTGTATACTGACCGTTTACAAATGAATAATACTCTTCTCCATATTGATTAGCATGGGTGAGAGCAAGTTCGATATCGTGACCTTTAAGATGTATAATAGGATATCTTAAGCTTTCTTCATCTGTTTTTCTCTTCAAAAGGTCCAGTAAACCATTCTGAGAATAATATTTTTTCCCATTATAGTTAATAGACAGACCGGCATTAAGAAACGCATAGTTCCAAAGCTGATCTTCCAGATATTCAGGAATAAATCTGAAATGCTTGAAAATAGTATCATCTGGTATAAATGACATAAGTGTACCATTCTTCTGGTCACATTTTGTTTCTTTATGATCATTTACCAAAACTCCCTTTTCAAATTCAGCAACTTTTGTCCTTCCTTCACGAATAGATTGTACTCTAAAATAGCTGGAAAGTGCGTTAACCGCCTTTGTTCCGACCCCGTTCAATCCCACTGACTTTTGAAAAGCACCGGAATCGTATTTTCCTCCTGTATTGATTTTAGATACGCAATCAATTACTTTTCCAAGTGGAATTCCACGCCCATAATCTCTGACCTCCACCCTATTATCGGAAATAGTTATATCTATAACATTTCCATTTCCCATCATATGCTCATCAATGGAGTTATCTATAATCTCTTTGACCAAAACATAAATACCATCATCCTGCCCTGATCCGTCTCCAAGTTTTCCGATATACATACCGGGACGAAGTCTGATATGCTCTCTCCAGTCCAGCGATCTAATGCTATCTTCGGTATATTCAGTTTTGGTTTTTGCCATAATTTTGTTATTGACCTGATTTACAATTTTATAAGATATAAGATGTATTCATTTTTAGGAAATCAAATCCTAAATCCCGTCCATTCTTACTGCGAAATTACTTTAATAGTTCAAATTTTACTTATTTTTTGAATAAGGAAATGATTGATAATCGTAATATGTGGAAAATTAAAACTTAAGTAAGTACTTTTGAGGGATTTTAAAATGGTACCTAATTTTTGAAATCAATTTGAATGCTAAACCGCATTAGAAAAATTACAAAAAATAATTTAAACGTACTAAACGGAACTTTTTTTGGTTAAATTACCAGGCCAAACCTTGTGACAATTATGAAAAAAATCCTTTTTGCCTTACTTCTGACAACTATCTCATTGAAAATGAATGCACAAACTGACATTCTGCTTCCAATGAATGATATTGAAAAGAAGGAGGTTATTCGACTTCTCACCTCATATGACGGCTTTCTGAATTTTGTAGCTCAGAAACCTTCAGAAGCTGATCAAAAAAAGGAGTCTGTCACATTTTTAAAAACAACTGTCAGCAATGCAAATATTTCGGTTTATAATGACCTTGATTCTGCAGCTAAAAATGATGACTATGAAAATGTATTCAAATACTGTCAGCGGGTTCCAAAGACGTTTCCTGCAACAGTCAAAATAAAAACTACTCCTAAAAATCTAATAGTAGAAAAAGTGAAGTATGACAAAATCAGAAGATACTATTTTGTTGAGATAAAAGGAGATAAAGATTTTACATGGAAAGAGGTTGTTCAAAAAGCAGCTTCAGATTCTGTCTCTACATCTGTTGATTCAATTGCAGTAAGCGACACCATCGTTCACTCAATAAAAAAAGGCATATCAGTTTTCATAAAATTTGACAGAGAAAATAATGTCTCTAAAAATTTTAAAATTTTTGCTATTAGTAAAACAGGGGTTGCACCAAAGCTGGAACCTCTTCCTCCACTTATTTCATGGTGGCTTACGCTTGAACCTGACTGGAAAGCAATGCTGAGAAAAAAGAGAAACCTGGAAGAGTACCCACGAGAGTTTGATCTTGAAAAAGCGACAGGAATATTTGAATTTGACTGCTCAAATTCCAATCTTAAAAATCTTGAACCATTAAAGAAATTTACTTCCCTAGAAAAGTTAAATGTTTCAGGTAATCCGATTACTGATGCTTCTGCAATATTTGCTGTAAGTTCTCTTCTGGAGCTAGACTTGACAAGAACTCAAATCACCAGCTTAGACGGAATTGAAAATCTAAAGAATCTTCAAGTGTTAAAAGTTTCAAGTTTAAAGCTTAAAAGTATAGAACCATTGAAGAATTTGGTTCAGATGGTTGAGCTGGACTGTTCTAACAATGAAATTGAGGACCTAACTCCTCTTACTAATCTTGTAAACCTTAAAGAGTTGAATGTCGGCTTAAATATTAAAGTAAAAGACATTTCAATGATGAAAAACTTAGTACTTCTGGAGAAACTAAGCATACAAAAAATTGACATTAAATCACTTGCTCCACTGAGTGGTCTTGTAAATCTTGTTTTATTGGATTGTTTTAATACTGATATCACAACATTGGAACCTATCCGAAATCTGGTAAAGTTGTTTCACCTAAACATAGACCACACAATGGTTTCCAGTCTGGATCCTATTAAACACTTTAAATTCATTGCGAATCTTTATTTAGCATCGAGCAGTGTTAAGGATCTATCTGCAATCAATAACTTTTATGCAATACGCGAGCTGGATATCTCCAATACTGAATTAACCGATCTTGGCCCCATTCATAAATTGGAGTATATAAGAGTATTGAAATGCTTTTATACCAAAATTGATAAAAACGAAGTACAGCGTTTTAAGAAAAATCATCCGGGCTGTCAGATCACTTATTATTAATAATTACCTAAAGCATATTGCCCTGCTTTGAATAATACTTGACAGCAGCAGCTTCATTTAAATATTCAGAGCGGGCAGTTTTTAAATCTGGGTGGTAAATAAACAAACATGAACCACCCTCCAGTAGCTGGATGATCTTCTCACTTTCTTCAGGAGATACAGCAGGACACCCATGGCTCCTTCCCAGACGACCATTGGTTTTAATAAAATCCTCACATACATAATCAGCCGCATGAATAACTACCGATCTACCTTCTGCATTGGAATTATAGTTTTTATCCAGACCATGCAGCACAAGTGACTTCCCATGTTTACCAAAATAAATCTTACCAGTTTTATAAAAACCCAAAGAGCTCATATTTGAGTTGAGTTTATTTGAAAAATTGATAGCAAGATTATCTCCGCTTTTTCTTCCATGTGCTACAAGAGAATGAAACAATACCTTTTTTTCTTTCAAATCTAAAATCCAAAGTCTTTTCTCTGTTGAGGCTTTGGAATAGTCTATAACTGAAAGTATCGAATTGTCCTCAAGAAGTTGCTTGTTCTTAATATTAAGATACCCCACAAGAGCTTTTCTAAAAATGGATTTCTTCATACCTGAATGCTCCAGTTGGCTAGCCTTAAATAATTGGTCTACAAAATTATCAAATGAACCTAAGACATTAGATTTTATTGATTTTCTTATAGTAAAATCATTTCCAGTATTGGTGACCTTTCCTGAGCCGGCAGTACAAATCACAAAAAGAATTGTAAAAATAGGAATGAATATTCTGTTCTTCATTTTTGACAAACTTGAATATCTGGCAATTCGTTCCTTTATTCAAGAAATTTTATTCCTCTATATAATGTTTTATCTATAAACCAGTTCTTGGAGGAAATTTTATGAAAACGTTGCTATACAATCCCAGCACACTGGAAGTGAAATTTGCGAAAGCTATTGAAAATTTGACCAAAAGTTTTGAAGAAAAAATAAAGCCCAATAAGATTGTAGCGGTAGATAAAAAATTAAAAGATGACAATCCTAAGGTCATTTTTAAAATTGAAGATAAAGAAGGAGACAGTCACGAAATCGTCATCCAGATTATTCAAAGAATGGATGAGGATTACTAAAGTATGAGGTTAAAAAAGAAAGCTAAAAACTTTTAGTTCTTAGCTTTCAACATCTTTCCCAGAAGTAATTAACCTTCAATAATTACCACCTTTACAATCTTATCACCTTGTTTGATCTGATCAACGATATCAACACCTTCCGTCACTTTTCCGAAACAGGTATGGTTTCTGTCCAGGTGTTTGGTATTAGCTCTGCTGTGGCATATAAAGAACTGAGAACCTCCGGTGTTTCTTCCCGCATGTGCCATAGAAAGCACACCACGGTCGTGGAATTGATTCTCTCCGTCCAATTCACATTTGATATTATATCCCGGACCGCCTCCGCCATTTCCAACAGGGCAACCTCCCTGGATTACAAAGTTAGGAATGACTCTGTGAAAGGTTAGGCCGTCATAGAATCCCATTTGTGATAATTTCACAAAATTCTTTACAGTGTTCGGAGCATCTTTTTCGTAAAACTCAATTTTCATTACACCTTTGCTGGTGTGCATTTCTGCCTTTAACATGCTTATATAGGATTTTTGATTTCAAACAATGAAACAAATTAATCATTAAGTCAGTTTGATGCCAATAAAAAAAGAATATAAATTATCTGAATAGGAAAATATGGATATTTTTTTTTCTTTTTTCGATTTTTTCACCATTTTCAAATGAAAATTCACGAAAAATTTATGTTAAGAAACAGTTTAAAAACGCTTGTTATTTTATTGTTTATTGCCTTTACTTCAAAGGGACAAACCTTGCCTGTTGATCAGAACACAGGTAAAATAACTTTTATCAATATTGTTGAATCAACACCTCTGACAGAGAAAGATGTATTCACTATAGCACAGGACTTTGGAAAAGCTAAAAACTGGCCGGTTAAAAGTCAGGATGATGCAGCTTATACTATTGTATTTAATGCACAGATACCTGTGGAATATGAGGCAGTAAAACCAGGAAAGAAAGATAAAGGAGTTGTAAAATTTACTTTTTCAGTTTTTTGTAAAGCTGGGAAATACAGATATATCTTAACTGACTTTGTGCATGAAGGGCAAAATGGAGCTGGCTCTGGTGGCAAACTTGAAAATACAATGGCAGATTGCGGAAAGGATGCAATGCTTGCTAAAAGCTGGGTATTTATCAAAAATTCTACACAAGTTCAAATCAACGCTCTGGTAGAAGAATTCAAGAAAAAAGTAAAAGAAGCACAGAACGATCCAGCAAAGAAAAGTGATTGGTAAAAAACAAAAAAGCCTCAGAAAAAATCTGGGGCTTTTTTTATCTATTAATTACTCTGTTCACTTAACTCCTCTTCCATCATTGCTTTGTAAGAATCTTTCAGCTTTTCATAAAACATCGCTGCATCTTTGTTTCCTTTTTCAGCCTCAAGTTTTGCATTGATAAATATGTCTTTACTGGTTTGAAGTAAGCTTTGCTGTAAAACATAAGTATAGGAGTCAATAGTAGGTCGGATCAATTCCCACATTTTCTTTAGACCTTTTATTTCTTCCAACTCTTGTTCACTAGGGAAATCGATTTCTCGCAGGTAATTGTATTTGGGAATTATTTCTTCCTGCAACATACGCACCAATTCTGAGATGCTTTCTTTACTTTGGGGTGATAATCTGAAATCTTTCATAGCTGATTAATTATTTAAATTTCAGGCAATTTAAGAGATAAATTTAAATAACAAAACTTCCCATTATCTAAACCTTTCGGCTGATAAACTTTCTCAACAGATGACCTTTCCACATGTAGACACCGGAAAGGATCACTATAGGCACAAAAACATAGCGTGTAATGAAAGCTGCTTCCGGAATTTCTGAAACTGGACCGTAGATAAAACCAATTATTGGAATGCTTAGAATGAGATGCAACCATCTCAAGATTTTTCTTTCTGTAGCGGCTTTCATGGGTTTTCTTTTGAAAGACGTATTAGTCAGAATAATATTTTATTAGTTTTTTAACCTTACCTATATTTATTAGCTTTGAGATGCTGAATTATTTATTTACCTCCATGTCTATTAAAATCAATGTTCAAGATCATATTCTATTTGAAGACTCCAGTATTCTTGTAATTAATAAGCCATGCAGTCTGATGGTTGAGCCAGACAGGAATGGTCATCCCAATTTACTCCAGCAAGTGCAGAAATACGAGCGAAGCCTGCGCCCAAAATCTAAAGAAATATACATCCAACATGTACATCGTCTTGACAGGCCTGTGAGTGGTATTGTGTTATTTGCCAGAAAAAAATCAGTTTTAAAAAACCTTAGTGAGCAATTTGCAACAAGGCAAGTGAAGAAATATTATCAGGCCATTACTGATACTGCGCCAACAATCAAAGAAGGAAAGCTTGAAAATTATTTGTGGAAAGATAAAAAAAACAAGCAGGCAGTAATTGTGGATTCTTTACATGCAGAGGCCGAAAAAGTTTTACTTGATTACAAAATAACTCCCTATAAAAATAATTTTCATTTATGGGATATTCGTTTGCATACAGGTAAATATCACCAGATCAGAGCTCAATTGGCAGCTTCAGGTTGTCCTATTCTTGGAGATACCCTGTATGGATCTACATTTGTATATGCCCCCAATTCCATTGCCCTCCATGCATCTTCGTTGTACTTTAACCATCCTCAAACTGGTGATGCTATTCAGATAAAGGCTGATCCTCTTTGGTTAATTTAGATTCAAACTCACAGTGAAAGGCTATTTCATTTTTTTTATCATTTACTGAAACTAAAGTCATCGCTCCTTTAATTCCCAAAAAGTCTTTAGTACCTGAGCCAGGAACTATTGTCTTTATCGTATTGCCCTCTCTACTCCTTTCAATTCCATAGCTTTCTAAAACAAAGGTCCCTGACATTTCTCCAATTGTTCCTGAAAATCTTTCAATCCCATAGATTTGATCATCATTTCCAAATGGCACTGTTGCAACTATACCTATTCCATACATTTCTCCTTCATAAAGATATATATAACTGGCCTGTAAACATTCCTTTCCATCAATCATTAATGATTGCACTACTTCACTTTTAATAGTTAATGTAACAGATAAAGTAGTTTGCATATATTTCATTTTAATGATAAGACGCCTAATAAATTAATTGTTACAACACTATTACCAAAGCTTCAAAAGAGGAATTAAATTTACTAATATTCAAACACTTAACTACAAAATTCAAAGAAACCAGGATAAATCAATAGATTTAAATAAACAAAATGCCATTTTTTACCTTTTTATTGCTATTTTATCAATTATTATTACCTTCAAAATTCAATAAATTCTATCAACTTATGAGAAAATATTTGATTATACTCTTTATGGTGGTAATATTTATACCACTCGAAGCTAGCATTAGTCAAGTGACTAAAGCACAAACAAAACAATTTCTTACCAGGACTAACAAAGCTATTACTACTGCCCATTCGGCAATTAAAAGAGGTAAGGTTTACAATGGTGATTATGTAAATGCCCTAAGACACCAACAGTTCGCCAAGAAGATGTATATTAGAAACCAGTATCAAAAAGCAATTTATCATTCTAAAAAGGCACGCTCATTAGCTTTCAAAACTATCACAGATAATAGCGCTCACATTCCATCTGATTGTGGAATTACCAAGGAAGAAAAGGGCCTGATAGGTACTGCCATCCCTTCAGACAGAGTTTTAGCAGAAGAAATAGCACTGGACGGACAACATAATCTGAAAGATGCGGATGTTATTGATAAAACTGTAGACCTGACACTACCTTAAAATAAAAGGAGAGGAATCTTTCCTCTCCTAATTAGATTTAGCCTGAATTTTTTTCAGGCCAAACAGCTCTGCAATAAACTATCCAATTTCCTCCCCAGGTATAATGGCGCAGAGCAAAAAAATAAGCCTAATTACTTCCCTATTAATAATCAGACAATTAACCTTAACTAGCAAGACTCAGGTATGCTTTCTAAGCATTAGATAAAAATTCAGGTAAAAGGTTACAGAACATTGTTCAATTTTTTTTGATAGAAAAAAAACTTATCCTTACATCACAATTCCAGACTTGTAAAATCTGCCGTAATAATAATTATGGAGGAAGATGAAATTATAGATCAAATTAAAAATGGCAATAAAAGCCTTTATGGCGTGTTGATCCAGAAATACAACCAAAGACTTTATAGAATTGCAAGATCAATCGTCGGAAAAGACGGTGATTTGGAAGACATAATGCAGGAAACCTATATAAAGGCTTATCAAAATCTTGCTCAATTCAGAAAAGAATCTCAGTTTTCTACCTGGCTTACCAGAATTCTGATAAACAATGCTAATGCTACACTTTTAAAAAAACGTAACCTATCTCCTCTTTCAACAGATACTGAAGATATTATAGATCATCAAAAAAGCCCGGATTCTGCATTAACTAATGAAGAGCTAAAATATATCCTTGAAAATGCAATTGACAATTTGCCTGACAATCTTAGAAGTGTATATGTAATGAGAGAAATAGAACAGTTAAGTATTCATGAAACAGCATTAAATCTGGACATATCGGAAGAAAATGTAAAAACCAGATTACACAGAGCTAAATCATTTTTAAGAGAAGAATTATATTCAAAATTTAAAGTAGATGTAGATCTCTTCAGATTCGCGGGCTCCAGATGTGAAGGTGTTTATAAAGCTGTTATGTGTCAAATTGATCATATGTAATTACTTTTTGTTTTCATTTTCTAAAAATGAATCAATTTGTTTTACAATATACTTTCTGTTTTTATAAAATGATTTAGGGAAATCGATATCAATATCTGTGTGTGCGTTCTCTTTAAATCCAAAGTCAAAAAAATTTCTAAGGGCGATAAAATTATCTCTGGACCTGGCGACCAGCGAGTGTTTTTCTACTTTAACGTGATAAAAATACATCAAGTCTTTCAATAAAAATTCTTTATTCCGCAGACCTGACAGGTAAATATTCCACGAGGGCCTGGCTTAAAACGTATGTATCAACGAACTCAAAGGCTTTATATCTTGCCTTTGAACAACAGGAAGGACAAATTACATCAACTTCCTTTATAAGTGATAGATCATGCTTTTCTTCCTCAAATTCCATCCCATTCAAATTAAATTTTCACAAAAGATAAGCCATTAAAAACACAACGGTAAAATAAGTCCAGATGACAGAGAATACTATATGAACAATAGTCTCTAACGCCTTTCCTTTCCAGAGCCTGGGTGAGTAAACAAAAAACTGAAATAACAGCCGAAGACCCCAGAAAACTGTCAATGCAAGTACCACTTGTTTCCCAAGTCTGGTATTCAATAATTCTTTTGCACTGAAAAAACAAAACATTCCAAACAGAAATACGACAAGGGCAATAAAGAATGTATGAACATACATAAGTTGTTTATTGATCAAGCTCACAGACTGTAATTCATTTTCCCAATCGAAATATTTAGGAAAGATAACATGAATGACAGCAAGTATCATGGAAATAATACCAATGATTTTAAGATGCAGTTCCATATTTTTTAAGTGCAAAGCCTGATATAAACGGTGTAATTTTTATTTCTTTCGAAACTTCCAAACCAGCTTCAGTAAAGACTTTAAGCCAATTATTCTTAGAATAAAAATGAAAGAACCCGATATTATAAGCAAAAAAATTTATAAGGTCTCTTTGATGTTCAACCACTATGATCATTCCCTGGATTGTTATCGCTTTCCTCAACTGTTCAAAGAAAATTATCCTTTCTTCTTCATTTCTTATTTCATGGGCAGCAAACATAAGTAGTATTACATCAACACTACCTTCTTCTAGTGGGACAGCCTTAGTATTTATAACCTGTGTTTCCGGATAAGGCTCATACAGCTTTCTTGCCCTTTCAATAGAGATTTCTGTATGCAGTAATGGATCATAAAAATCAAAAACAGAAAATCTTGAATCCGGATATCTACTTTTTACCACTTCACTTATTTCATCAAATCCTGCATTGATATTAACGATTGATGCAGGCTTTAATGCAATAAGCTTATCAAGAAAACTGAGCTTGTACAAGTCTGTTAAATCATAAATATATAGCGATGTAACAAGAGAAATCACAATGCTAAGCAATGTGGCAAGAATAGCTATATTGAAAAGAATATTATCCAGAAAATAATATTTTCCGATTATCAATAACAAGATAAATATTAAAGCTATGACAAAGGTATGCCAGTTAAACAGAATGATATTGGTTACTCCTTGAAATGGTTTTCTTATTGTGCTTTCCATTTTTCAATCACTCCTTTCTTCCAATAGTAAGGGATATTCTGTATTATAAAGGCATTGGCCAGTTGTATTCCTTGGAAATGCATTTGATTCAGAAAGCCTACATTTTCTTTAATAACTTCTACAGGCTTTGGTATCCAGGATTCCCTTACGCCTTCTATGATCAAAACTTCTGAAGTGACCGCATTATAGGTAAAAGTAAAAGGCAATGGACCAGCATATCTTCTTGCTTCTTTCCAATCATCAAAAGGTGAGCCGTGGGGTAAAGCAGCATTTTCACTCAAACTGACTTTCACATCTAATGCTGATTTAACAGATGATATAGAGATAGATTCTTTATTGCTATTAAGTATTATGTCTGTTGTAGTATAATTATAATGAGTAAAAATATTTCCAAAGAAAGACATCTTTCTTTTATTAGTTTCTGACTTTAATATATATAGGCCTCTGAGCCTCTTTCCTCTATCATTATTAAATTTCACAAAGATCCGAAATCCGGCAAGAAAAAAATCATTACCCATAAACTTAGGAACGCCTTTAGGTCTGAGGTCTTTAGTCTGCACGAGTGCAACCGCCACGAATCCCCATTTATCTTTAAAAGTATCTAATTCAAGACATGGGGGAATAAGAGTCTGAAGTTGTTCCTTAGGGACAGCGTAAGTAAGGACGAGAGAGCTTTCAAAAAAAGTTTCTACAGCAAACGGATGATTTTTAAGAGACAGCATTTTCTGAGGTTGTATTAATTCCTACTAGTAAAAATTCATTGATATAAACCGCAATAACAAATAGCAATGCAACAAATAAATTTCCCCGACCAAACAGAAGCAGGTCAGGAGCCAGGATTGCTTCGATAATGTTCATTGTAACTACAAGTCCTATTTGAGCAATTGAACACCATTTGGATTTTATTCGGCTGAATATCCAGACTACCATAAACAACTCTCCCACCCCAATAGTCTTTGTAATCAGAAAAGCATGATTGTCTCCCAGAATTCGTCCGACAATTTCCTGATGACGAGGGACCATATTTAAAAGCTTGCAGAACAACCCATTAATAAGCCAGACTAGCGCCATGCTTACGCGAAATATAATTTTAAGATAATCTTGATTTATTTTAAAGTTCATACTTATCCTTAACATTAAAAACTCATAGTAGACACAAGTCTGCACTGATCACACTTACAGTTGTGAAGATTAAAATAAGATTGTTCTTCTAAAGTCCAGTCGCCTTTACAACTTGGACAAGTTCTCACGATAACATCTTCTGTACCTGAAATTTGTGCATTATAAAACAGGTAATAATATGTAGGTACTCCCGTAATTTTCTCAAGATTAACACAACAATCTCTACCTTTTCTATTCAATTCACTGTTTGGGTTGCTTAATTGATCAGAGGTCCATACCTCGCCTCCATATCCACTATACCAAAGTCCTTCAATATGGTCATAGTCTCTGTTCCAATCAATGATATCAATAAAAGACTCTCCTTTGTAGGTATACGGTAATTTGTATAATGGGATCTGGTCCATTGAATCTCCGTCATAGATTGGAGAAATGCGGTTAGACTTTAAAATTAAAAATTTTGGTTTTTCTAAAATTATGGTTTCTTCAAATTCAGGATCAAGACCTATATAAACAAAATCAAATGAGCATTGAAATTCTGTAATTATTTTGTATTTAGTATCCTTAGTTAACTTGGTAGAGTATTTGTCTTTATAAGAATCTTTTTCAGGACAGAACAAATTTAACTCAAGGCCATCATTTATCGATTCATACTGATACTCTAAATTAATAATTTGACTACTTTTAAATAATCCATTCAAGTAATACCCCATTTGTTCGAAAAAATTATACCGATTGAAAAGATCATTAAAGAATTCCTTATCCGCAATTTTTCCGTCCCTGATTTTAAGTTTAATTATATGCATTGCAAAAAAATGTCATGAACTTTGATTAATTGAAAATAACATTTTCTTCTTTATCCTCCTATCCAGCTGCCACATAATGATCCAATAGACAGGCATTATCAAAGGATAAAAAATTATAACCAGAAATGTATAACCATGATATCGACTAGCCTCCGGACCGATAACTGAATCAATTATTTCAAAGGTATACATATACCAAATGAGTGTGATTAATGGAATTAAAATACTTCCCATAATTACTATCCATGAATATTTCTTCTCCGGATTGCGAATGCGGTTTCTTTTGATGCGACTGTAATGAACCAAAGTAACAATGATTGCGAATAATATCATCATTTTAAGAGGTTTCACTAAAAGAAGGATTCTTGCTAAGTAGCTGACTTGCGGATTATATGAAAATTCTATTTCATCATCCGGAAGTTTATCAAATTTCCAAATTGCTATAGAATCCAAATTTCCTTCAGTTGGCTTTCCGAGATTGGTCTTGATCTCAGAATTGTTATCCGAAGCTCTTAAAGTAATTTCAATGGATTTGAAAGACCTCCAGAATTTTGCCGGGAATAAGGAATATTTGAAAGAATATTTTTTTACCCAATCCCATAAGTCCACCCAAGCATTGGAAGTATATTCCACATGTATTTGATGTGCTCCTTGAGTTAAATCTGCTTCAAAGTACTTGAGATCATTAAACTCCATCTCGCTTTTTAAATTCTGACTCCAATCCGGACTATATAGAGATTCATAGAATTTCTCCAATGGAGTGTGATCAATATCCCTAACACCTTCAGGAATTGCTTTTACCTTGACTTCTTTATTATCAATCCAGACCTTAAAATCATCTTTATAATCCACCGCATAAAAAAGCAATGGAATTTGCATACCAGAGGAGTCACACTGAATATAGTAATCAATTTTATATAAAGCTGTATGGTCCTCTTTATTGATCTGTATAAAGATTTTCTCTTTGAGTATGTCTATATCGCTGCTTGTCATGGCTGATCCCGATATTGTTCCCTCCCAATATGGTGAGGCCATATTGGCAAAGCAGGTATGGGCGAACATTAACCCTTGAATAAATACCGAGAAAATAACTTTTCTAATAATCATATTTCAGCAAAAAATCTCCCTTGGTATACGTGAATTTTATCAAAAGAAGTTGTATCCCTCATGCGCACTTTGTCTTCAATATTTAGCTGCAAATCAAATATTTGCACTAAAAAACTCACTTTACTTAAAAATATCTTTTTATAAAAATGAATTTCAGACAACTATTTATTGTTTTATTTACTTTGTAATAAAAAAAGAATATAGAATATTCAAATCCAAATTTATAAACAGGAGATTTTGCCTCCTTTAGAAATCAGAAGCATCATGTCTACAATTATTATAGAACAAGTAAAAGCATTTTTTGAAAGCTGGAAACCTGAAATACCCGTGGAGGAAGTCAGACAACTGGCTCAGGCAGGAAGTGACAGACAATATTTCAGGGTCAAAACGGCTCCTCGATCATATATCGTCACCTATAATAACAACACTCCGGAAAACTCAGCATTTCTGGAATTTTCAAGGCATTTTGCCAGCAAGCAACTTGCTGTTCCGGAAGTTTTCCACTCCAGTACTGATAAGCAATTCTATATTCAGGCAGATCTCGGGGATACTTCTTTGTTTGATATAGTTCAGAATGAGGGTTATACAGACCGTACTTTTGAATTGTATCAGAAAACCTTTGCTCAGCTAGCTCAGCTTCAGATTCAGGGTGGAACAGGCTTGAACTACGACTACTGTATTGCAACCCGCTCATTTGACAGACAGGCGATCTATTCCGATTTGCTCTATTTTAAATATTATTTCCTGAGAGCACTTAAACTTAATTACGACAAGAATCTTTTGTTGAATGACTTCGAAATGCTCAGCTACTACCTAATGCAAGAGCGCAACAAGTATTTCATGCATAGGGATTGTCAGAGCAGAAATGTAATGGTAAAAGATGATAAAGTCTACTTTATAGATTATCAGGGAGGCATGCAAGGCGCTCTTCAGTACGATGTAGCTTCAATGCTATGGCAGGCGAAAGCCGCTTTACCATTCGAATGGAGAGATGAACTTGTTCTTTATTATTTTGACAGAGTAAATGATCTATTGGGAAATCAGCTCAACAAAAAAGATTTCTTAGATATATACCGTGGCTTTGTTCTTATTAGAATGCTTCAAACGCTTGGAGCATATGGTTTCCGTGGACTCTTTGAACGCAAGCCTCATTTTATAAGCAGTATTCCATTCGCATTAAGAAACTTAAGATGGTTCCTTGAAAACAAAGGAATTCCAATCCGTCTGCCGGAGCTGGAGAAGGTGCTAAATGCTATGGTGGAAGAAGACATTGTTAAACGTTTTGAAAACATAAAGGCAGAAAAGGATAGTAAGTTAGTTGTTAAAATCTGCAGTTTCTCCTATAAAACCGGCCATCCTGAAGATCTATCAGGAAATGGCGGAGGCTTTATATTTGATTGCAGAGGCATTCTAAATCCCGGAAGATATGAGGCTTATAAAAAACTTACAGGAAGAGATAAACCTGTTCAGGATTTCCTGCTTTATCAAACAGAAATGCCAGTTTTCCTGCAACATGTATATAGTATTGTCGATATTAGTGTAACAGATTATCTGAAGCGAGACTTTGATAGTCTGATGGTAAGTTTTGGCTGTACTGGCGGACAACACAGAAGTGTGTTTGCGGCAGACAGTCTTGCTAAGCATCTTCAGCAAAAGTTTGGAGTTAAAGTTGAATTACAACACTGCATTCAGGACGCAAAAAACTGGGTTAACTAAATAAATCAGATTCTATTTTTATGAAGGCAATGATTTTTGCTGCAGGTTTAGGAACTCGCTTAAAACCCTTTACAGAAAACCATCCTAAAGCGCTGGCTGTTGTGAATAACAAGCCTTTGTTACAAAGGAATATCGAATATCTTAAAGGATATGGAATTAAGGAATTTGTCATAAATGTTCACCATTTTCCGGATCAAATCATCTCTTTCTTAAAAGAGCATAACAACTTCGACTGTAAAATCAGTATTTCCGATGAAACAGATGCTTTGCTTGAAACAGGAGGCGGTCTTAAAAAAGCATCTTCTTTTTTAAAAGGAGATACTCCCTTTCTGGTGATGAATGTGGATATGCTCACCAATCTTGCAGTAGACAAAATGATAGCATTTCACAATGCCGGAAAGGCTCTTGCAACACTTGCTGTGACAAGACGTGAAACTTCCAGATATTTTTTATTCAACGGCAGGAATGAATTATGCGGATGGCAAAATACAAAAACAGGTGAAGAAAAAATAAAAAGAACGGAAGCTGATTTAACTCCAAAAGCTTTTAGTGGAATCCATATTATTGAGCCGGAAATATTTAATCTGATAAAACAGGAAGGTAAATTTTCAATGGTCGATGTCTACCTTGACTTATGCAGTAAAAATACCATCATGGGATTTGACCACACTTCAGACATCTTATTGGATGTGGGAAAGCCTGAATCGATACAACAAGCTGAAGCCTTGTTTTCATAAATAAAAAATCCCTGTTCTGCAGGGATTTTTTATTTAAATTTTATCTGTATCAAATCTTGTAAAATCCAGCAATGATCCTTTCAAACATATAATCAGGGACGATCTTTTTAATAAGCACAGAGAGCTTTTCTGTTACCTTACCAACTCTGTAAATTCTCTTAACTTTATCAGCTTTCATGATTGATTCAATAAGCGGGCCAAATATCTCCGGCTCCAGACCTTTGCTTACGCTTTTATTGATAGCATCATAAGCCCTATTAAAACTATCTTTATAAGGACTACCTTCCGGAACTTGAGTAAATAGCCTATTGGCGCTGATATCCGTTTTAATGCCCCCCGGCTGAATACAACATGCCTTAATTCCAAATTTTTTTGTTTCTATTCTCAAAGCTTCGGTATAGCGATCTACTGCGGCTTTACTGGAACTATAGACACTTCTATATGGCAACCCCATTTCTGATGCAATAGAACTTATATTAATGATCAAACCGGATTTATTATTTCTCATAGAAGGTAAAACAGCCTGACAAACTCTGACAACTCCGATAAAATTTGTACTCATTACCTTTTCTGCATCAGATAAGGACAGGTACTCACATCCACCAGCTATTCCAATACCTGCATTGTTTATTACAACATCTATCTTGCCATTCTTTTTAATAATATGGTCTGTCGCAGCTTTTACACTCTCATTGTCGCATACATCCATTGGAAGAGCTTTAAACTTTAACCCTTCTTGTTTTATAGACCTGGAAGTACCATATACAATGTGCCCTTGAGAAGTCAGATAGTCCGCGATCACTTTTCCTATACCGGAAGAGGCGCCGGTTACAAGTACAATTTTTGACATTACTGATAAGAAATAATTTTCACGAATATATATATAGTTCTATGCAGGAGCAATATTGGAGGTCTGTTTGCCTTTAATTTTCATGAAACTGAGTTTGGTATTGTTTTTTTATTTTATTTTTAATAGAAAAAAAACTAAAGCAATGTCACAAGTAAAAATATATGGATTAAAAGAAAAACTGGATCTTGTGAAAAAGGATCTGTCTGATGTAATTCATGAATGTGTTGTAGCAGCATTGGAATTCCCTAAAGACAAGCGCGCTCACAGATTCATAGGTTTAGCGAAAGATGATTTTTATTATCCGGATGGACGTACAGAAGCCTATACCATTATTGAATTTATAATGATCGAAGGAAGAACAGTTGAAACTAAAAAGAAACTAGTCAGATTGTTATTTGAAAGGATAAAAGAAAAAATTGGTATATCGGAAATCGATATTGAGATCTGCATTATGGAAGCTCCTGCTCACAATTGGGGCTTCAGAGGTTTTCACGGTGACGAAGTAAAGCTTAACTATAAAGTGTCTATATAAAATAAAAAGCCCTTCAGAATATTAATCTGAAGGGCTTTTAAAATTCTATATTCTATTGCTCCAATGTTTATCGGGCACCTTTAGAAGTGTTGTTATTGTTACTCTGTTTATTATTGCCATTGGACTTTTTTCTACCGAACCATTTAGGCTTGCCCGAACCTGAAGGTTTACTATTCTGCTTTGCACCACCTGACGGGTTTTGCCTTGCACCAGTTGACTGACGAGAGTTGTTAGACTGGGGAACTTCAATACCAGGCCCATCAAAAGGATGCTCTTTAATTACAGGTATTTCCTTTGCTATCAATTTATTGATAGCTCTGAGATAAGCACGTTCTTCCGTATCACAGAAAGCAATCGCAATACCATTAGCTCCTGCCCTTCCTGTTCTGCCTATTCTGTGCACATAGGTTTCAGGCTCGTTTGGCAGCTCATAGTTAATTACATGAGAAAGCTTTTCAATATCTATACCTCTGGCAGCAATGTCTGTGGCAACGAGTACCCTTATTTTCTTAAGCTTAAAGTTCTCTAATGCTCTTTGTCTAGCATTCTGAGACTTATTACCATGGATGGCTTCTGCCGAAATACCAGCTTTGGTAAGATCCTTGCTGATTCTGTCTGCGCCATGTTTGGTTCTCGTAAATATCAAAGCCTCGGGAATAGCAGGATCTTTCAGCAAATGAATCAACAACCCTTTTTTGTTAGATTTCTCAACATAGTATACCAATTGATTCACTGTTTCGGCTGCAGATGAAACAGGAGCTACTTCTACTTTTTTGGGATTTACAAGAATTGATTCTGCCAGATTTTTTATTTCCGGAGCCATCGTAGCTGAAAAGAACAATGATTGTTTCTTAGCCGGAAGCTTGGTCAAAATCTTTTTGATATCGTGAATAAAGCCCATATCCAGCATTCTGTCAGCTTCATCCAGAACAAATATCTCAATATGATCCAATCTGATAATTCCCTGGTTCATAAGATCCAAAAGCCTTCCAGGAGTCGCTATTAGTATATCTACTCCTCTTTTTATAGCTTCAACCTGAGGATTCTGAGATACTCCTCCAAAAATAACAGCATGATTTACTCTTGTATTTCTTCCATAGGCTGAGAAACTATCTCCTATCTGAATCGCTAGTTCTCTCGTTGGAGTAAGTATTAAAGACTTTACAGTTCTTTTCCCCCTGTTATCTGTAATTTTATTTTCAAGCAATTGCAATATCGGTAAAGCGAAAGCCGCAGTTTTTCCTGTTCCCGTCTGAGCACAACCAAGCAAATCTTTCTTTTCAAGGATAAAAGGAATAGCCTGAGATTGAATAGACGTAGGCTGAGTATATCCCTCTTGTTCCAGAGCCTCAAGGATTGGGGATATAAGATTTAATTTTTTAAAAGACATGTATTAAATTGTTTTACGAGGGGCTCCACCTGAATCCTTCAATATGAGAAGAATTTACATCTACCTGTATTTGACATTACCAGGGAAGTATATGTCTTATTGTGAATTCCCTTTCTGTGAATATTTTTTTTGGGAAAATTTCTCTCTGAGTCCCTGGAAATTTTATTATTTTAAACCTGAATGTGTAACTTAAAAGAAACTAAATGAGGTAGTTATTAGTTCAATTTGCCTCATAATGAAGGGCCGAAGGAAAAACTCTGCAATCAATCCGCAAGTGCTACAACAGATCAAAGCTAGGCAAATAAATTTGTAAAACCTAAAGATGCTAAGGATCTCATCCTAATAACCTGACTTTAAAGTGTTTATTTTCTTTAATAAAACTTTTTTCTTTAAATTCAGTAAACAGCCAAATCAATTGTTTTAAGGGATATACATCAATTTTGAAGGAAACAAGCTGGATCTTGATGCGACAAATGACTTTATTCGCATAATTTTTCGTTTTTTTTCCCGTTTTTCCACCAATGAAAGACAATGGATGATTAATTCTCTAATTTTCAAATTAAAAGAAGACTAAAAAATACCCATTGAGCTGCATATAAATTTGCTAAACCATATAAAATCCTTTTAATTTACAACCTCGAAAAATTGAACAAAACAACTTATGGAACAAAAAAGCAACAAGACTGTAAAAATTCTCCTTGCTCTTTCACTGGTAGTGAATATTGCCTTAATCATTTTTGTGATTACACTGAATAGTCAAAATGATGAAAAAGCTCAAAAAATTGATGAGTTGACAGGTGTAGTAAGCACTAAAGACAGTGAAATCGTAGCTAAAACACAGGAACTGGAAACAATGAGCCAGGATCTTGAAAGAATCAGACAAGAAAGAGAAAACCTTGGTTTACAAAATGACTCTCTTGATAAGCAAATCGCTGATCTGAACACATTTATCACTCAGTTGAAAAAATCAAGCAAACTTGATTCTAAAAAACGTAAAGAACTTGAAGAGTTAGTTGCTAAACTTAGAGAAGAGATCACTGCTAAAGATTACGAAATCGCTCAGTTAAAAACTGCTAACGATTCTTTGAATACAAGTGTAAGTAACCTTACATCTGAGAAGAGAAAACTTGGTGATTCTCTTGATCTTACTTCTAAAGAACTTGCTTATGCATCTATCCTGAAAGCTGAAGGCGTTAAAGTAACTGCGTTGAAAGAAAACGGAAAAGAAATGGATCAGGAAGAATACAAACACAGCAAAATCGACAGAATAAAAATCACTTTTGTTCTAGCTGATAACAAAGCTGCTAAGAAAAACCTGAAAAAATTCTATGTAACACTTGTTCCTCCATCTGGAACTCCGTTCTCTGACCCAATCAATGGTGGAGGTGTTGTTAACCTTGCTGACGGAACTGAAGCTCAGTATACACTTAGCCAAGACCTAAGCTTTGACAACTCTAATCAAAAAGTTTCTTTCCTTCTTTCTAAAGGATTCAACTATATTCCAGGACAATATAAAATTCATGTATACTCTGAAGGACATAAAATCGGAGAAGGTGGATTCAATGTAAAATAAGCTTTTATCAAGCTGTAAATAAAAACCTCAGATTTACCATCTGAGGTTTTTTTATAATACTGCCTATCCTTTAATCTCCGTAAATCCCAGTTTCAAGTATTTAACTGGAACATGATCAGTAAGCCAAACTTTATTCTCTGATAGATAAAAGACAAAACCATCAGCAAACATCGCTTCTGATGCTACCTCAAAAATTACAGGTTTTCCATGCCTCTTACCAACAGATATAGCTATCTCCACATCAATACTTAAGTGAACATGTTGGCGACTTTGCTTATCAAGACCTGTCTTTAATATTGACTCCGAAAAACGTTCTGCTGTGCCATGATACAGTATTGCAGGAGGCTTTTTAGACTCATAACCTAACTCAATATTAACAGAATGTCCCTGACTCGCTCTTATGAGCGTTCTACTTTCATTATATGCAAATCTCTTTTTGTTATTAGTAGCTACAACATAATCAAGTATTTCAAATGACATATTAAATCCATGCTGATTCATCTTGAAAATTAACAGCTCAGGGTCAACCCAACCGTTCTCATCAAGCCTGATACCAATTGATTCGGGTTGATGCCTTAACACAAGACTTAAAAATTTGCTTATTCTTTGATTTTCTTTTTCACTTATCAAACTGATAAAAACTAATTAATCATTTTCTTTAGTCATGTTGTCCAATTGTTTAAGAAGATCCGGAATTCTGTATGGGCCATACATGGCTTTAACATTTGCAGAAGCCTCATCTATATTTATCCCCACAGCAGTAATGTACAGGGGCTTTTTACTTACGCCTCTGTATACTTCTCTCTTTAAATTATTTATTTGAGCGAAATTGGTTTTAGCAACACCAATAACAGGAATACGATTTTCCAATACATTGAAAAGATGAGCTCCCAATCCTGGCTTGTATTCATCATCAAGAAAGACAAAGCCATCCACTACAATCATAGTAACTTCATCAAGTTTTATTTTATTTAATAAACTTAAAATACAAGGTAGTTCGCGTTTATAAAAAGCCCCTGATTCATATTCACTCACTTCTTCTTTTATTTCAGAAAATATTTGAGCTGGAATTTTATCATTCCAGTCAGCAAACAGAAGGCAAACAGTCTTTGCCTTGTTTTCAAAATAATAAGTGTCAAAAGCTAAAATCATAAAGTGGCTTCACAAGGCTCCTGACCTCCAATTAGTCCAATGGTTATTAGGAGTAAGCTTTGGTTTCCAAAAAGTCGTGTCTCCCGTAACCAATATTTTTGCAATCATACGATAGGTTTCATAGCTATCAGGAGTCATGTTATTTTTATGGTGAAATGAGTCAATTGTTATTAATTTAGGAAGAGTGTCTGGTAGATTTTTTCTAAGATCCTCTTCATTTGCAGACATTACTTCTTTTTGGGTTTCACTTAAAAATCTGACAAGGTCTTTAAAACCCACCAATCTTTTCGGATTATCATACTCTCGGAATTTTATATCAAAAGCTTCATACTCTAATCCGTTATGATTAACAGGCAACAAGACATCTCTCACTTTTATTTCATTTATATCAGAATCGACTAGTTCAAATTGTTCCATTTCAAGACCTTTGAAGTTTTGAATCCTTTTAAATTCCTCCTGTGAAATCAATTCTACTGAAGAAAAATTGCTAACATAGGACCTTTCGGGGGAAATTTCTTTTGAATATGAAATACAATTACCAATATAGACCAAATTTATTTGGGCATTAAATTGCCTGTTATGGTAGCCATTGGTTTCAAAAACTATGGCCCATCTATTCTTATCTGCATACAAGTGAATCTTGCTGCTGGCAATAAACATATAGCCATTTTCCAGATCAGGAAAAAAATTATATACTATTTGATTTTCATTTGATTTCGGAAATCTATCTCCAGGAATTCCCTTAAAAGCCAAATTTAGTTCATTTAAAACAGATTGTTCGTCAAAGTTTAAATTCACAGGAGATATAAAATCAATTTTACTCATCATTACTTTTCCTGAATCGACAAATTTCATTTGATTATCAGTTTCTTTAATTTTTCCGAAACATCCTGATAATAAAACAATCATTAAAGTATAGCCAAAAGCTTTCATCTACTAATACTAAAAAATAAGACATAAAAACTAATTTTAAAATTAACCCAAATGGATAGTTTTTTAAATAATCTCACCAATGCTTTGCTTCTTATTTAAGTGAAACCCATCAGGAAAAGAAATCATCAAAATTCTTTTAAAAAAAATAATTGGACAAATTAAAGATTTTAATCCGGCATTTTTGTGCCTCAATCCTTTATACTTTCTGTTAATTATTGCTTAAAATATCAAAAAGTTAAAGAAAAAGTATCCGGCACTAAAGTGCCTTAAACAATATAAATATATCCTGATTTACAATAATTTACAGTTTGAAAAGATGAAACAATCTGCAATATTTACGTATAATCGATTGAACAAGAGTAAAAAGGCAGCTAAACACGCTACTATTTACGTTTAAACTATTTTTTGATATTTTTTTAATTATCTTTTTGATCTAAAAAAATTAGCCTCCGAAAGTTTTTTCGGGGGCTTTTTTTTAAATGCTTGTTAAATCTTATGCCTGTAAAATTAATTCTGAAGCTTTTTTAAGGTCATCTGCTTTAATATCAACTTCTACCGGATAAGGTTCTTCATGTCCAACCAGAACAGTTTTAATTCCAAGTTTTTTTGCAGGTACTAAATCTCTGTTTTTATCACCAATCATCCATGAAGATTCTATATCTATATCGAATTTAGCAATTGCCTTTTCAAACATAAGCGAATCTGGCTTTCTTGATATGGATTCAGAAATAGTCTGGTGATATGGGCTATAATAATATCTGTCTATAAGACAACCACACTTTTCCTGAAAAAAATCATGACAGATTTTAACGTCTTCGTGGCCGTAAATACCTTTTGCAATTCCTGACTGGTTTGTAATTACCACCAACAGATAACCTGCCTTTTTAAATGCTTCCAAAGCTTCTATTACTCCAGGTATAATTTTAAAATCTTCCAAAGTATATGTATAATCAACTTTGTCAACATTAATCACACCATCGCGATCAAGAAAGATACATTTAGCGCCCATTAAATTTCCTTAATTTTTTTTCCAAAAATAATCCTTTTATGTGCATTGGAATGTATTTTCGCAGGCAGGAACTTACACCAGATATTATGGTTGGAATAATCGGAGCAGGAATTTCAGGATTAACATTAGCTTATCAACTTCAGGAAAGAAACATACCTTACCTTTTATTGGAAGAAAAAGACATAACAGGAGGATATATAAAAACTGAAATTACTGATAATTATACGCTGGACATAGGTCCAAACAGTATTTTGGCTGATGAAGAAATCACAAAATTCTTTAATTCAATAGGCATTGAAAATGAACTTATTGAAGCAAATCCGAACAGTAAGGATCGCTACATTTTTAAAGCTGGCAAATATCAGGTGTTACCCGATTCCCCGCCCAAATTACTCAAAAGCAACTTCTTTTCTTTCAAAACCAAAATTTCAATATTACGCGAATTTTTCAGAAAAACAGAGAAGATTGAAGACGAAACTTTAGCCCATTTCATAACCAGAAGATTCAATAAAGAAGTTACAGATTACGTACTAAATCCATTTGTAACAGGTATTTACGCTGGAAATCCTGAAAAACTGCTAGTAAAACTTACTTTTCCTATTTTAAATGACCTGGAAAATAAATATGGTTCGGTATTAAAAGGAATGCTAAAATCCGGCGGAAGTGGTAGAAGGAAATCTTTTAACTTTAGGAATGGCATGGCTACTTTGCCAAAAGCTATTGCTAAAAAACTGAAAAATCTTCAGTTAAATACACAAGTAGAAAAAGTGGAATATCAAGATGGTCAATACAAGGTATCTGCTCTTTCAAACGGTCAAATACTTTCGTACAACTTCAGTCAATTGGTAATAGCAACACCGGCTTTTGCAGCATCTTCGATTATGGAAAATATATCAATCGAAGTTGCCAAAGCTTTAAGTCAGATTGAGTATCCTTCAATGGCATTGGTTCATACAGTTTATTCAAAGGATAATGTCAATGTTCAATTAAATGGTTTTGGCGGGTTGAATCCTAAGATTGAAAATAAATTTGCTGCAGGCTCCATATGGACTTCCTCAGTATTTTCAGGCAGAGTTCCCGATAATCAAATCCTTTTAACGTCATTTGTCGGTGGCAGTCAATATTCTGAACAATATAAAAACGCGGATCAACAGATCAAGGAAAACATCATCCAGGATTTTCAAAGGGATTTGAAAATTGAAGGAAGACCGTTAATGCAGAAGATTCACAGATGGGAAAAAGCAATACCTCAATATGATAAGAACCTTCAAGCAGCTTATTCGGAAATAGAAAAGCTTCAGGTAAAAGGCATATATTTTTGTGCGGGCTGGTATAAAGGAGTATCTCTTTCTGATTGCATTAAGAATGCAAGTCAATTGGCAAAAAATATTTCCACCTTAAAGGATACTCATTCTTAAATTTGTTTTTTATTTTTAACACGTGGAAAAGGCGATTGTCATTATACCTACTTATAACGAGAAGGAAAACATTGAAACTGTAATCAGGAAGGTATTTACATTAAGTATTCCCTTTGATGTTCTTATTATAGATGATGGCTCGCCTGACGGAACTGCGGATATTGTTAAAGAACTTCAACTAGAATATCCCGGCAGACTTTTTCTGGAGCAAAGAAAGGGCAAACTTGGACTTGGTACCGCTTATATACATGGCTTCAAATATGCTATTGCGAGAAACTATGAGTATATATGCGAAATGGATGCAGACATGTCTCACAATCCGGAAGATCTTGTTAAACTCTATAATTCTTGCGCGGAACAAGGTTATGATCTGGCTATAGGTTCTCGCTATGTAAATGGTATCACTGTGATCAACTGGCCCATGAGCAGGGTTTTAATGTCCTATTATGCCAGTACCTATGTTCGTTTTATTACAGGTATGCAAATACAGGATACCACAGCTGGTTTCAAGTGCTACAGAAAAAAAGTGCTAGAAACAATTAATCTGGATGACATAAAATTTACAGGATATGCATTTCAGATTAAGATGAAATTTTTAACCTGGAAATTTGGATTCAAGATAATAGAAGTGCCTATCATTTTCACAGATCGTACACTTGGACAATCAAAAATGTCTTCAGGAATTTTTAAAGAAGCCGTATTTGGTGTGCTTCAGATGAAAATCGAAAGTATGTTCAAACATTATATACCGGAACAATAATCAACAAATTCATTATTGTAATTTTTTCTCTAGCTAAACTTAATTGATTTAACCGGTTTAATTTTTGAAATCACAAACACCGGAATAAACATAACCAGAGCTATCAGTGTAAATGTCATCAAATTAATCAATCCCAATACTTCAAAATTCCATTCGATAGGAACTGAACTCATGTAATAGTTTTCAGGATCAAGAGGTATAATCTTAAAATAATACTGAACAAGACAAAAACCAATACCTGCAATATTTCCCCAAAGCATACCTTTCAGAATAATAAAAATACCGTTGTACCAGAAAACACCTCGAATTTGTCCATCAGTAGCTCCGAAAGCTTTTAATATCCCAATCATCCGAGTTCTTTCCATGATCATGATAAAAAGTGTTGAAACCATATTGAAGCTGGCTACAAAAAGAATCAGGACCAGAAATATGGCAACGTTTCGGTTTAACAAAGCTAACCAGTCAAAAATCTGAATATACCTATCGGTTATCTTTTCCAGTTGCATGTCATAATCCATTGCTTCAAATACCTTTTCTGAAGCGGTCGTCAGTGTTGAAAAATCTTTAAGAAAGATTTCATAACCACCGATCAGTTCCTCATTCCAATTGTTAATTTTCTGTAGAAGCCTGATATCTCCAAGTATGATGAGATCATCAAACTCTTCAAGACCAGTTTCATAAATTCCTTTAATCAGAAGCTTCCTATATCGTGGGGGATTTTGAACAAAAAAGATCATAACACTGTCGCCAATGCTTAGTCTCATTTTATTGGCAATTCTTTTACTGATCATTATTTCTCTGGAATATCCACTATCCGGCAATGTCAGAAATCTTCCTTCTACGATATTATTTTTAAACCTGGAAAAGCTGAAGTCCTTTCCTATTCCTTTAACGATTACTCCATTTACTTCCTCGTCTGTTTTAAGCAAACCTGCCTTTTTGCTATAAACCTGAATATGAGCTATCTCACCAATCTTTGAAGGATGATCGTATAAATCTGTGTGTTTGGGAAAAGGAGATTCTTCATAAGAACGACTGATATCATGCCTGCTGACTTGGATATGAGCTCCAAAACTAAAAATCTTTTCTTTGATTCTCTTTTTAAAGCCTTCCAGTATTCCAAAAGACACGATAATGAAAGCAAGCCCAATGGCAATACTTGCTATCGCTATATTCCTCACCAGATATGTAAAAGAATCTTTCCTGACGTGACGAATTCTGCTGGAAATAAATTGGTATATATTCATGAACCGATCGAGCGGAAAATAACTTTCAATTTATGGAACTGATTATTATAAAAACGATCTTAATAAAAGAAGGAAAATTATAAACCATCTAAAAAATCGTTTTAATTTTAACCCTTAAATATACTTACATATTTGTTTATCATTCAAAAAATTTAAAAATGAACAAAATGTTTTTGGCTTTTTTCCTGTCGTTCAGCCTGCTGGTTAATGTTTCGTCCTGCCATTCAACAGATAAGCAAACCGATTCAGCAAAAGATAATCCTTCTCAGATGACAGCTTCACCAATACTCCCAGGGGCTTATCAGACTGAAGAATATTTACCTTTTTTAAAAGGTAAAAATGTAGCCCTGGTAGTAAACCAAACCAGTCTGATTAATAATACCCACCTGGCTGACACTTTACTAAGCCGTGGTGTGAAAATCAAAAAAATATTTGCACCGGAGCATGGTTTTCGTGGAGAAGCAGATGCAGGTGAAACAGTGAAAAATGATGTTGATAAAAAAACAGGATTGCCGCTGATTTCGCTCTATGGGGCCAACAAAAAGCCTTCTGCTGACCAGCTTAAAGACTTGGATATTATAATCTTTGACATTCAGGATGTCGGTGCAAGATTTTATACTTACATAAGTACAATGCATTATTTAATGCAAGCCTGTTCAGAGAATGGCAAAACATTATTAATCCTAGACAGGCCTAATCCCAATGGATTTTATATTGATGGACCAGTCCTTGAACCTAAGTATAAATCTTTTGTAGGTATGCACCCTATTCCAATTGTTCATGGTTTGACAGTTGCCGAACTTGCTCAAATGATCAATGGTGAACATTGGCTGGACAGCAACAAAACATGTAATCTTAAGATTATAAAGGTAAAGAACTACGAACATAAAGACCATTATGCTCTGCCTGTAAAACCTTCACCTAACTTACCCAATGACTTGTCAATCATGCTTTATCCATCACTAGGGCTGTTTGAAGGTACTGTAATGTCCGTTGGAAGAGGAACAGATAAAGCATTTCAGGTTATTGGTGCACCTGATACCGCATATGGAAAAGACACATTTAAACCTGTTTCAACGCCGGGAGCCAAAAATCCCCCTTATGAAAATAAAGTATGTTATGGAGTTGATCTTACTAAGCTATATCCTGAGCCAGGCTTGAAGTTGAGATATGTAATTGACATGTATAAAAAAGCACCAGACAAAGAAAAATACTTTAATAACTTTTTCAATAAACTTGCAGGAAACAGTAGCTTGCAGGATCAAATAAAAAAAGGGATGAGCGAAACTGCTATCAGAGAAAGCTGGCAGGCTAACCTTGACAAATACAAGCTCATGAGAAAAAAATATCTTTTATACAAAGATTTTTAAACTCATTATTAGTCTCTTGATAACATAACTTTATGCCCAAAGACCTAAGAATCATTTATATGGGAACACCCGATTTCGCAGTTCCCAGTCTTAAAATATTAGTAAAGAACTCATATAATGTAGTAGCTGTAGTGACTGCTCCTGATAAGCCTGCAGGTCGTGGTTTAAAACTTAAAGCTTCACCAGTAAAGGAATATGCAGAATCTGTAAACATTCCTGTTTTGCAGCCTGTAAGTCTAAAAGATCCTGCATTTCTGGAAGAACTGAAGAGTTATAATGCCAACCTTCAGATAGTTGTAGCATTCCGTATGCTTCCCGAATCAGTCTGGAATATGCCAGAAATAGGTACATTCAATCTACATGCTTCTCTCCTGCCCCAATACCGCGGCGCAGCACCAATCAATTGGGCTATTATAAATGGGGAAAAAGAAACAGGTATTACAACATTTTTCCTTAAGCATGAAATAGACACTGGAGATATAATATTTCAGGAGAAAGAACCTATTTATTTAGAAGATAATTTTGAAATGCTATACGGAAGGCTGATGAACCTTGGAGCAGAGCTTGTGCTTAATACTGTTCATGCAATTAAAAATGATACAATCGTTCCAAAGCCTCAGGTTATGTCTAAAGAGCTGAAGCCTGCCCCTAAAATTTCAAAGGAAACCGGAAAGATCGATTGGTCAAAATCATCAGCAGACATAGAGAACCTGATAAGAGGCCTCTCTCCGGTCCCTTCAGCATGGACAATATTAAATGATAAGGTTCTGAAAATTTACAAGGCTTCAATTGTGAATGCCATCAATGTAGAAAACCCAGAACAGAAATCATTTTTATGTGATAATAAAACCTATCTGTATTTCAAAACCGGCAATGGATATCTCAGCCTTGAAGAAATTCAGCTTGAAGGAAAGAAAAGAATGATGATCGACGAATTTCTAAGAGGATATAAACCATGCTAAAATCAATAATAGTAGCTGTATCGGTCAATGATGTTATCGGATATGAAAATAAGCTTCCCTGGCATCTTCCTGCCGACTTAAAATATTTTAAGAACCTTACAATGGGCCATCATGTAATCATGGGGAGAAAAACCTATGAGTCGATAGGTAAGATATTACCAGGAAGGGTATTTGTAATAGTGACAAGAGATAAAACCTATTCAGTCCCCGGAGCTACTGTAGTTCATTCAATAGAAGATGCCTTTAAATATTGTAGCGATAATAACGAGTCAGAGGCCTTTATAATTGGAGGTGCAGACATCATTAATCAATCTGAAAGATTTGCTGATAAGCTTTATCTTACAAGAATTCATGAGAATTTTGTAGGTGATGTATATCTTCAGTTTGATATGGCTCTATGGAAAGAAGAATCAAAACAGGATTTTACTTCTGATGAAAAGAATAAATATCCCTATTCATTCCTGGTATACCATAAAAAATGAACCACTACAATTACTTATCTATCTTAAAATATAGAGTTTTCCATAATCCTTTTTAAACGCTTTATCACCAGCAGTAGACCTTCTTTTAAAATTGTCTCCTGCATTCTTTATAATGACACGATATAAATAAACACCATTCGCAAGCTTATCACCGAATTCATCAGCTCCATCCCAGGCATATTCTGATTTATTGTGTCCAATTCTAATACTACCAAGCTCTGCTTTGGTAATTTCCCTTACTACTTTTCCTGTCACAGTCATGATTTGAATCTTAAGATCCTCTGGTATTTCAGAACCGGTAAGAGTAAAAACAAATCTGGTACTGGTAGAGAATGGATTTGGATATGGATAAAAGTGACTAATAGTTGATTCATTAATCACTTCAAATGATATTTCATAAAAATTGCTACCAGCCCTATTATTAGAAGCATCTGTTCCTTGGACTATTAATTTGTACATTCCATCAGGAAGATTTTTCGGATTATAGTCAACACTGAATCTGTTTGTTCCTTTTTCACCATTTTGCCCCCATCTTAAAATATTCGGATTGTTGAAATAAATAGGCTCCGGTTGTCCATTGCCCCGCTGAAGAAAGATCAAAACACCGGTAGTATCTTTTTTCAAAAGGTATTTATTTTCATCATTAATAATTACATTAATAACTGGACTTGGTGAAACAATATCCCCATCCATAATATGGGCTCCGTCAAATAGGACATCTAACAAAGGATTTGTATTGTCTTTATCAACTGAATAGTTTAATTCAAGGATATTATTGGTGTAATATTGTTCCTTTTGAAGTTTAGGGTTTACATAAATCTGAAATTGATTTCTTCCTGAAAACCCGGCAGTATTTAAGTTTTGATTAAAAGAGATCGTTCCAAAAGGAGCAAGTTTTCCAATATTCACAAGAGTGGTATCTGCTTTCCCAGTCACTAAACTTTTTTGGATATATCTAACTTTTAGGGAATCCTTAAAGGGTAGATTTGTTATATTATCAAAGACAAACTTAAGATTTACATTTTCACCTTCATACTTATTCTTTATAGAATATTGATCAGCACCTGCTGCTTGTATATTCAAGGTTCCTTCTGGAATTGGGCTATAAATAACTTGCCATTTGCCAAAATCAGGAGGGACAAGGTTTACTGAATCTTCCAGATATACACTTAACTTGATGTATGGATAAATATCCGAATCAATTATTTTACTTAGGTCAAGACTATCTTTATCTTCAATAGAAATAGTGTCACTAAGACCATCAAATTTATATGCTATAATTTTTAAGTTATATTTTTTATCACCGTCTTTTGAAATATTCCTGAACAAAGTTCCCCATTGATCTGCAGGCCCGATAAGCGGTGAGGTCATAACTCCTTGATAAAAACTCCCCAGGATATTTGTAGTAAGCTCTACTTTCTTAGTTGAATATTCTTCAAATATAGGAGTAGATTCTCCTTTTTTTGCAAGCAATATATATCCGTATTTATTCTTTAAACTATCTAAATATTTTGCTCCGGTATATTGTTTTATCAAGGTCTTGAGTGACGGAGACCATTCTTCAAACTTAACAATACCAAAGTTAAATAGTAAAATATAATCGTCCTTCTTTATAGCATTGATATATTTTCTTATTGACACAGTATCAGGTAGTCTGGCAAACAGCCTGTTATTCCTGCCACAGTAAGTGATTTCCTGATTACTCATTGCATAATAAGGAAGACCTGTTATTTTATCAACCGAAAGGCAATACAACACATCCTGATAGCAATAAGCACCTGACCTTCCATTAAAAACCTGAGCTACACCATTTACATTGGCCCAAGCCTGACGAAACTGCTCTGGTGTAAATTCTGTATTAATGGTATCATAATCTGGCCCATCTGTTTTTATATTCAATGAAGTTGATACATTTTCAAACTTCAATTTACCTTTCATATCATCAATCAAGAGATGATCCAGGTCATTTTTGTTCAACTGACCTGTTTGTGATTGAGACCAGCCTTCAGGGCTTTCTTTTATATAGATAAATGAACTGTTGGCCCAAATTTCTGTTTCACCCGGATGAAGAACAGACTTCCTTACACGCCAATAATAGACTAGGCTATCATACTGAGGTAAATTATCCATCAGCTTTACATTCTCCCACTTAATGAGTGAGCCAGAATTTACAGTTATGGATTTTTTAAAAGGACTATTAAAGACCTTTGACGTATCAAGTTCTATTATGTAATTCTCTGATTCTTGCAGTAAATCTGTTGTCTGAGCTATGAATGTAACAGGTTGCTGATTGACGATACTGAACTCTCTAGGAAATAAACACTGAACCCCGCTCAATGGCATAAAATAGTCCAAAGACAATTTATTATTCACTACATCATCAACTTCTGGAATTTTATTTTCGCAATCAATCGTCACTTCAAAAGTATTAGGCCCGTAGGTTGAAACATCTTTAGAGCTTATAACATAGTATAGTGTGTCTTCATAATAAATCGGAGGATAGAAAACCGGAGGATAATTAATTACTTTTGTCCCAACTTCTCTTTTAATACAAATGCTAAAAGAATCCGAATTTGTTATGCCAAAATTACTGATAGGAATCCCAATTGAAAATGAGTCTGATAAAGCATTCACATTATTCCCATCAAAAGATTTTATAAATATCCCGGTACTATTTATAGAATAATCGGTCCTGTCCTTTCCATACTGAGAATACCCTGGAGCATAAACCCGCAAAGCAGGATCACCTACAAGAATCATTTGTTCCGAATTGGCAATAGCAACCTCATTATTTGATCCTTTAAGATATGCTTCAATTACATCACGTTGAATTTGTCCTATAGGCCTTTGCATTCCTGTAGTATCCTTGAACATCTTCTCGTAGAAAATTGAAGAGTAACGTCTCATCTCATGCGGATATCCAGCATCTGTATGCCCAACAAATATTACAGCTCCTTTATTGGGAGTTAAAAGCCAATCTTCAGCAAATGAATAACCAAAATAAATATTGGAAGAAGCACATCCATTCATCAATATCATGGGATATCTACCTTTATTGTTATACCCGTAAACATTAAGTGAAGCAAAACCAATATCAATTTCAGAATAAGTTGAGGATGAATGTCCCAAAAAAGTAATTAAACCTACCCCGCTGTTCACCTCTGCTGATACATTCATAAATTCAGTAGGGTTTGTAGAACTCTTTGCAAAACTCTTAACCCTTCCTCCCCAAAAAGGACCTTCAGCTATTGTTTTAAATCCTTTTAGATAGTCTCTGAATGTTATGATCTGAGATTCATTTGCACCTCCGCTCAGATGCAACAAATTCTTCCGCCATAGTGCATTGGGATTGAGAACAGCATTTTCATGCTCTTTAATTTTATTTAAATAATTATTCAGCCTGTCAGAATTTGTAGCAGGTATCCTCCCTATTGGAATAGCAGGTACATACTTATCTTTCCCTCCTAGCCCTATAACATAAGTCCAATCACTTCCAGGACTTCCACCTGCAGGAATCAAATCTTGTACTCTGTCCTGAGCAATGGGTGAATTAATAAATGATTGAGGATTATTTCTATAATAGTTTCCTGGAGAACCATGTGCAGGATCCAATCCTTTACCAAGAATTAGGGCATATTCTGGCTTACCTTTATCAACATAATAACTTAGAAACTTCCTGACAGCTGCAGGGGTCTTCTCCCCATATGTAAATAAATCATAGAGCTTCAATACATCAACAACAAGAGGTTTATGACCTCCTCCCTCAATAGATTGTCTATAAGCTGCGTATTCACTAGCTTTTGTTAATAACAGGCGATGCGTAATGATCAGATAGTCCAGATTTAATGGATACGGAGTAAGATCTGTTTCATTAATCTTTATAACCCTGTTATAGCTAGAGATTCCGGTTATCAGATATTTTGATCCTGACAGATTATTGACAGGTAATTGAAGTTTGCCTCCTGTTAATTGTCCTTTAATTAACTTCAGATTATTTCTGTCATATATATCATATACAACAGGTATTGACGGAATAGAAAATATACCGGACAAGGAAACTAACTTTGCTGAAGGTAAAAGATTTAACACCGCCTCTGTCCGTCCAGACATATCTGTTACCTGAGGATATGTAAGCTTAATATATGCCACTGACACTGCATCTGCGTTAGGGGCAACTCCCAATATTTTTATGGTAACTTTAAGCTGTCCGCCCGAGAAAGCCAATGGATTTACATCAACCTGAAACTTCTTATTGGTATGATTTGAAAAACCATTTACAATGTAAGAATAAGGACTGGAGGATGCATCATTTCCCAGGATAATCTGAATATTATGATTGAGATCATTTCTTCCAGAAAAAAGAATTTCAAGCTTAGGTAATTGTCCGGCACTATAGTAATTATTTATACTTAATGAATATTCACTACTTTCTCCATTATATTTTAATGGGCCAGTCCAGCCTTCTCCATAGTCCCAAGAAGACTTTGCTGTTTCAATAGAATAGTTTACACCCCTGTCATATTCATCAGTAAAGACATTTAAAATTTCTTCGAGATGATATTGCTCAGGTGATTCTGAAAAATCTCCAGTAAATTCCTGCATTCTCTTTCCATTAAAAGAACCAGATATTGTAAGAAAATATGCAGTCGTATCGGAATATAAATTATAATATTTATGAGGCTGGCTATAATAAGGATCGTAAAGAAGGCTGTCTAATTCACCATTGTTTCTTATTCCATAAAAAATCAAAGAATCAGTCTGATCAAAATGTGTATCATCCTCTCCTTTTAAGCGAATTGCCTGCTCTTTTCCACGATGAAAGAGTTGTATCTTCCTCGCATCAGAACTACTTAATGGGACGCCTGCACTTACAAGATCGTTGTAGGTTAACACATACATTCCACTCTTTGATACCGGGATTCTAAAATATCGTTGTCCTGAAACTATCCATTCATTTCCATATATCTGGGCAAAGGAACAATGAAAGAATAAAATGAAAGAAAAAAGGAAACCATATTTTAGAAAATGCTTCACCATAAACTACTACTTAAGAGCAAGCTTTAAAGAAAAAATATTGGAATATAGATTAGCATTGGCTCCAACACCTGTGAGTGCATAATCTATAGATACCCTGTTTATTTTTATTCCGACTCCGAAATTAGCCTGAACATCCGTTTTGGATTTACCATCAAAATCTTTTATCTGCTGAGTGTTTCCGGCACCGGCACGAAGAAAGACTATTTTTTTATAATCCAACTCCAGACCTACGTGAGGATCAATTGATGCAAAATTGGATTTCACTAATACGTTTCTTTTTCTATCAAAAGTAAAATCAAAATCCACACCTGCCAATAGGCCAAACTTATCCTGCTTAAATCTTTTAGACCTTCCCACACCAAATATCAATCTTGGCAATGTTACTTCTATTGAATTCTGAGGGATCTCATTGCCTGTTTGAGCAAAAGTTTTCTCAAATAATGCTGTGTTAAAAGACCAGGCATTGTAAGTACCGGTTACATCTCTAGCCATAAGCCCAAACTGCCAGTTTTTTCTTACATACTGAGCACCTGCGTCCAGACCAAATCCCCATGCATTACCAAATGGACCTACTGTTCTGTGAATCACTTTCAATGTTGCACCCAGATTTAATCCTGGTAATAGATTATTAGTACGGGCAAACGAAACAAGAAAAGCATAATCTGCAGAAGAAAAATAACTTATATTATTATAATTTGGCGTATTGTTTCCTTGATTGTCATATAAATTTAATGTATTAGGGATTTCATCCGTCCCAAATCGGATGGCGTTGATTGCCAAGACAGAGTTACTGTCAAGTCTCACTGCTGCTCCCAGATAGTCATACTTAGCCATACCAGCAAAATATTCTGCGTGCATACCGGCAAGCTCATATTTAGACTGAATCTTTAATAAACCTGCAGGATTCCAGTAACCCGCAGTTACATCCCCAACTGTGGCAGCCTGAACATTGAACATGCCTAAAGCCCGAGAGCCTACACCAATATTCAAAAATTCGTTACTGTATTTGGGAGCTGTTAATTGTCCGAAAGCAAAATGAACAGAGCAAAAAATAATAATAAAAAGAACAGTACCTTTTTTCATGCCAAATTTTTATTCCTTACAACGTTTATTATCTTAATTTTAATGTATCAAGGATGTGAAATTACATCTGTTTTAATGCTTTTCATAACTTAATCCATATTAAAATGAAAAGGTAAGCACTAAATTTTACATTTCTCATATTTGAAAAATCCTAAAATAAATGTCAAAGGAATTCGTTTTAAGGCTTTTTTATAAAAAACTTAAAAAAAGAAAGTACGTCAACAGATCATAAATTTCATTCATTCGTTTCTGAATTTATAAGAAAAATATAATTTTGACTTTATTGATATTTCTTAACTTAATTTATGAGAATCGCTTCTATTTTATTTTCAGTTGTTTTTGCTTTTTACCTGATTGGTTGTAAAAATGAAAAACCGGAGACTGCACAGAAAGGCCAGGGCCAGGTTGAAAAGGACAGTATACTAATCAGTGCTGATGTTATTTCAGATAGCCTTAAGGCAAATTGGAATAAAATGATTATTTCCGATGACCAGAAATTTGAAAATATAAAACGCCTGCTTCAGGAAATATCATATACTTCCGGATATAATCACCTTCTTCATGATTCTCTTGTTAAAGCCTGTGATCAGGTTAAAAATACCCGTTACACTCAGGAAACGATGGATGCTCAAGCTATCGATAAATATGACGCACTGACAGATAAATATATAGCCCGCGTAATGGCGCTTGCAGGCAGCACTCCGGAATTACCTCAGCATCCACTTGCGGAAGAGTTGATAAGTGAAATAAATGAAGCAAACACAAACACTCTGATCAAATTAAGGGTTAACTACGGAAGATGGGTCATGATAAACAACAGTTTTGTCAAAGCTTATCAGAAAGAACTGACAGCAGCTGGCCCTCCATATAGCGAAATGAAAGAGAAAAATGAATTCATGGGATCTTCCAATGTTCAATAATCTACACACAAAATTAATTATGGCTATTATTGGGATAGCCATCTTTTATTCATGTTCTAAGAAAACAGCATCTACTACTTCTACTCAGCCAGATTTCAAGTCTAATCTTAGGTTGGTTGTAGATAGTATGAGTACATACTGGTCATCCATGGATGCATCTGAAAAGGACAAACTACAATCCATCGACAGATTGCTGGATGAACTTTCTTATATCAATGGCTCAAACCCTGTTAAAATAGATAGTCTGAAATCATCTGTTAAAATTGTAAAAGCAGCGATGCTTCGCCCGGAGAGCATGACAAGCCAGGCTATTGATGATTATGATATCATGACAGACAATTTGATCCGACGTACCTTAGCATTGATTGCTTCCACACCATCCACAGAAGAACATCCATTGATTGCCAAACTTGAAAACTCCATTGCCTCCGCTGACGGTAATCTGATAGTTTTCAGATACAAGTATGATAGATGGGCAATTCAATTCAATGAAATTGTCACAAATAATAAAGGACGCCTCACTAAAATGGGCGCCCCTTATTCGGAATATAAAATCCGTCCGTTATTTCAAATTCAGCCCTGATTCAAATCTTTAGTTTTGACAATTCAGACTGAACAAATCCTATTAGGTTCTTTATATTTTCTTTAGAAAAATCAAACTTTATTCCTGCTGCCTCATAAATGGCACCAATTGGTTTGGTATATCCAAGCTTTAAAGCTGCTTTATAAGCATTATAACCCTTTTCAGGATTCTCTTTATAATTCTTCCATACAGCAATGGCGCCAAGTTGCGCCATTCCATATTCAATATAATAAAATGGCACTTCAAAAATATGTAATTGCTTCTGCCACAAATACTCTAGACTTTCTTCAAGACCTGTCCAATCAGTGATGCTATTACTAAATTCAGTAACGATATTTTTCCAGATGCTTTTTCTTTGTTCTGCAGTATGTTGAGGATGCAGGTACATCCAATGTTGAAACTTATCAATTGTAGCTACCCAAGGTAACGTAGATATAATACTTTCCAAATGCTCTCTTTTGGCTCTGATAAGATCTTCCGGATTCGGGAAAAAAATATTCCAATACTCCATACTAATTAGTTCCATTGACATTGAAGCTAGCTCCGCTACTTCAGACGGGACTTGCTTAAACGCATTCAATTGTAGATCTTTTGTAAGAAATGAATGTAATGCATGTCCGCCTTCATGAACCATTGTAACAAGATCTCTTAATGAGGAAGTTGCATTCATAAATATAAATGGAACTCCAGTTTCATCAAGGGGATAGTTATATCCACCTGGAGCTTTACCTTTTCTTGAAACCAAGTCCAGATGTCCCATCTGCTTCATTACTGAAATGCATTCGCCCAAATACGGATCTATTTGGGTGAAGCACTTAATAGTCTTTTCTTCAAGCTCCTCCCCTGTTTCAAAAGGCTTTAAAGGCACAGTACCAAGATAATTTATATTGCTATCCCACGGCTTTAACTGATCGACGCCCAATGCATTTTTTCTTTCTGTTGCAAGCTTATTCAAAAGAGGAACGACTTCTGACTTTATGGCTTCATGAAATGCATAGCAATCTTCCACTGTATAATCAAAGCGCCCCATAGAGCGAAACATATAATCTCTGAAGTTGGGAAAATCAGCATTTAGTGCAACATCATTCCTAAGCTTAACTAACTTATCTAACAGAGCATCCAGCTTATCTTTATCCTTTAGTCTCCTTGCAGCTATCCCCCTAAATGCATTTTCTCTTACTTTCCTGTCTGATGATTGCAAATAATCTGAAGCTTGCTGAAGAGTTTGTTCTTTACCTTCTATCATAACAGTCATAGCACCGGAAATGGAGCCAAACTGTTGAGCCTCCTGATCTAGCTCTGTAAAAAGTGGAATGTTCTTCTCTCTGAAAATTTCAAAGTCCTTTTTAAGAGTTCTTCTTAGAATATCAAACCCTTGCTCCTGAAGCCCTTCAATGAAAGGACTTTCAATAGCCTTCTTGTTTAAAGAATTTGTATAAGGCGCTACATGTGGTTGTATTTCTGAAATAAAGAAGTTGAAACTATCAACAAACTCTTTATTTGCAGTGTCTCCAGTCATCCTGATATATCGCCATGCAAGGTCTTCTGAAAGTACGGATTCTAATTCGCTTCTGTCCAAAAACCATTGCTTCAACTCTTGTGCATTTTTAATTTCCCTCGATTCTAATTTTTCGAAAAATGGTTTTACAGAATCCCAGTTTTCTATTTTAAAATCCTCTTTTAAAAATCTTCTTTTGCTTTCCACGACGTTAATCTATTTCAATTACTACATTAGCAGTTACAGGGTGTCCAACACAAGTCAGCACATATCCCTTCTCTAGCTCTTTATCAGAAAGCGCATCGCTATCATCTAGATGTACTTTTCCACTAATACATTTACCCATACAAGCAGTGCACATACCACTCTGACAAGAATATGGCAAATCGATGTTCTGCTTTAATGCAACCTCAAGTATTGATTTATTAGGAGGAACTGTAATTTTATATTCGCTTCCCTGATAGATAATAGTAACGTCCTGAGGCGAATCAGGGCTGTCTGCTACAACCTTGCCACTACTTAATGCACTGGCATCAGCAGGAAGAAAACTCTCTTTTTTAATCTGGCTCTTTGAAACTTTTAAAAGTTCAAGGGCACTTATAGCTTCCTGCATCATTCCGTCAGGACCACAAACATAATAGTCCGCTTGTTCAATCTGAAGTTTATTAAAAGTTTCCAAAAGCTTGATCACTTCTGATCGGTTTAACCGACCGGCTGGCAATGATTTATCTTGAGGTTGACTAAGTCTATGTACTACTGTAAAACGTTCTTTAAATGCTGATTGTAATGCTTCAAGTTTCTGTTTAAAGATAATGGAGGCTTCATTCCTGTTGCCATAAATCAGATATACATTACTTTTAGGCTCTTTCTCAAGAGCAGACTTTGCAATGGAAATCAATGGGGTTATGCCACTTCCTGCTCCAATCAGAACGATATCAGTAGCTCTCGAAGGATCCGGAATAAAATTAAATGTTCCTGCAGGCTCCATCACTTCTAATGAATCGCCTTTTTTTAAATTATCAGGAAGGTAATTGGACACTAAACCATTTGCTATCCTTTTAATGGTAACAGCTAATTCTTCATCAGTATAAGGAGAAGAGCAGAGCGAATATGATCTTCGCAATTTGTCACCTTTTACAGGAACTATCAATGTTAGAAACTGACCTGACTTATATGATATTTGTTTTGATCCGTTTTCAAAGACAACTGTGATGGTGTCTGAAGTTTCTTTTATTATTTCCTTAACTTTTAGTTGATGATACTGGCTCATAAGTTCTTTAAGTCGAAAAGATTTCTACAAAGAAAACAAATTCATGGAATAAATTCATAATAAGAGAAAGTAGATTACTTGAGAAATTAAGTGAAACTGTTTCACAAGAATTTACTTTAACTTTTTCGAAAAACTATATTGTGTAAACTTGACTAAATTTAAATGCAAAGAAGTATGTTCCCGCCAGTCAGAATAGGAAAACTCTGTTGCTTTACAAAAAGTTAATTCTTTTCAAAGGCTTGTATACAAGGCTTGAGCATTTTCCTAAAGGCATAAAAATTTATTAATAAAAAGCTTCAAAATCATTATTATACCAATTTCCACATCCATAAAAATTATATTATCAAAAGTTTGAGTCATTTTATTCAACACAGGAGCTTCCAGAAAGACTATTGAAAAATATCATTAAGCTTTTATAATTACAGCTGTTTCCATAGAATTTTCTCATACTTACCTTATGTTTGCTTTATAAATAATGATCATGATTGAAATTCCTATTTCTCCTAATACTAAAGGCTTGATATTTGACATAGATGGGACTCTTGTTGATACTATGTCACTTCATTATAAAGCTAGTCAGATTGCTTGTAATGAATATGGTTTTGACTTTCCCTTGGATTTCTTTAAAGCTTATGCAGGGGTTCCTACACTTACAGTTTTTGAGCTTTTAATTAAACATCTGGGCCTTAATTTTAATGGTCGTGAAATAGGGCTAAAAAAAGAAAATCTTTATCTCGAACTTGTTCATGAAGTCAAACCACTTCAGCCTGTTTATGATATTGTTCTTAAATATGAAGGAAAACTTCCTATTGCATTGGGAACGGGAGCTACACGCGAAATTGCTGAGATGACTTTGAAAGCAGCAGGAATACTTGACAAATTTGAACATATCGTAACATGCGATGACGTTACGAACCCGAAGCCCGCACCTGATACTTTTTTACAATGTGCATCGCTTATTGGTATTCAGCCGAAATACTGTCAGGTATTTGAAGACGGGGATGCAGGTATCAAGGCTGCTATTGACGGCGGTATGATGGCCACAGACATTCGTCAATATGTGGATGTAAATATTCAGCTATAGTTGCTGAATATTTACTTATAACTCAATATTAATGATATGTGGATTGTCTTTTTTCATTTTCTGAGGGACTTTGGAAATAATCTCTTCAGATAACACTTCATTCAGTCTTTCTTTCACTATATTTCTATGGGTCACAAGTACGACTTCTCTTACAGGCTCTGGCTCATAAAAATACCGTACCATTCCTCTTTGTCCTGCATTTAAATCAGCTAATGCCAACTCCGGCAAAAGTGTTACCCCCTGATTCAATTCCACAAGTTTTTTCAATGTCTCAATACTACCGGCCTCATATATTACCTGATTATCTCCGTTACCCCTTCCTGTAGCTTTGCACATTTTCAATACCTGACTACGCATACAATGACCTTCCTGCAAAAGCCATAAGTCATTTACCTCCAAGTCCTCTTCCTTTAAAATCTTTTTTTTATATAAAGAATGTTTTTTTGAAACATAGGCAACAAAAGGTTCATAGAATAATTTCTTCTCATTTATCTGAGGATCACCCAATGGCCCTACTAAAATACCAGTATCAAGCAAATCATTTTTTAATCGGTATAAGATATCTTCTGTTTTCAACTCTTCCAGAATAACTCTGACAGAAGGATATTTTTTTATAAATGAAGGTAGAAACAAAGGGATGAGATAAGGAGCAAGTGTCGGGATTATTCCAATTTTTATTTCTCCTTCTAAAAGACCTTTTTTAGAATTGATGATCTCTTTTATTTTAGCCGATTCTTTAAGCACTCTTCGGGCCTGCTCAATTACATCCTTACCTGCATCTGTTGGAATTACAGGCTGCTTTCCCCTGTCAAACAGCAAAATTCCAAGCTCTTCTTCCAACTTTTGAATCTGCATGCTCAGAGTAGGTTGCGTTACAAAACACTTTTCAGCAGCAATACCAAAATGCCTAAAAGTATCCAGGGCAACTATATATTCCAATTGAACCAAAGTCATAGTTTTTATCTATTTATATATAAATATAATCAATTTGTTCTATCAAAGCAAGTAGTCCATATTTGCATCAGTTCAAATTCAAACAACAAAAACTTTAAACTTATGAAAAACTATATTTTGTCAGTAGGATCGGTATTTCCTGAATTCAGAAAAAAAACTGTGGTATCACTAGAAAAAGGTAAAGAATTTTCTGAAATCAGTTCTGAAGATTATAAAGCGAATAATCAATGGTTGGTTATGTTCTGGTGGCCAAAAGATTTCACCTTTGTTTGTCCTACAGAAATAGCTGAATTTAATAAAAGGGCCCAGGATTTTGCTGATCGTGATGCTATATTAATAGGAGCCTCAACAGATTCAGAATTTGTTCACCATGCCTGGAGAAACAATCATAACGATTTAAGAGATCTAAAATTCCCTATGCTTGCGGATACTAATAGATCGCTTGCGGAAGAACTGGGAATATTGGAAGCTGAAGAAAAAGTGGCATACAGAGCAACATATATAGTAGATCCGACCGGGATTGTAAGATGGGTAAGCCTTAATGACCTTAGTGTAGGAAGAAATGTAAATGAAGTATTAAGAGTGCTTGATGCATTGCAGACAGATGAACTTTGTCCTTGCAACTGGACTAAAGGAGAAGCTACTCTTGCGGTATAACTAAAACAATTTCAAAATGACAACTATAACTTCAGATACATTGACAACACTTCTAAGAGAAGTTGGCGTTGAATCCCTCAATAGTGGGATATTAACAAACATTGGAGAAAAATATCCGAAATATCTTAAAGATTTAAGGATAAATGTCAGTAATGGATTTAACTCACCAAACCTATCAAAAAAAGAGTCTTACCTGATCGCATATGGTGTAGCTATCAACGAAAAAAACCAGGCCCTTATCAAAGGTCTTGAATCAAGGAGTAAAGAAGAAGGTGCTTCTGAAGAAGAAATTGCAGAGATTGCATCATGCGTATCATTACTGAATGCCAACAATGTTTACTACCGTTTCAGACATTTTACTCAGAAAGATTTCTATACTCAGACCCCTGCAGGAATAAAAATGAGTATTATGACTTCTCCTGTTACAGGTAAAGAATTTTTCGAACTTGTCAGCCTCGTGATTAGTGCCCTGAATGGCTGTGAGATGTGTGTCAATGCTCACGAAGAATCATTATTAAAACTCAACTCCTCCCAATCCAGAATCCTCGATTCTATCAGGTTAGGAGCTGTATTAAAAAGTCTTGCGTCTGTTCTTTAATGTGTTTTGTGGAGACAGGTTCTGCATAGTACCTGTCTCTTTTTTCTATTGATTCATTTTTTTCAACCTAATATAAAATCCACAACAAAAAAGGTTAGGTCGAGTTGGGACTTTTGAACTCTATCCAATATGAAACCAACCACATCTTCAGAAAAAATTAAAACCAATTCCCCTATTACTATTCATAGTCCTCTGTCTTCACCGGCAGATCTGGACCCTCTGATAAATTTAATTGGAGACTCAAAATATGTTTTGCTTGGTGAGGCTTCACATGGAACACATGAGTATTATATCTGGAGGACTGTAATAAGCAAAAGACTTATTGAGGAAAAAGGCTTTTCTTTTATTGCTGTCGAAGGAGATTGGCCTGATTGTTACCAAGTGAACAGATTTGTTAAAAACTATCCGGATACTCCCACTAAGGTTACAGATTTATTAAAGAAATTTAACCGCTGGCCAACCTGGATGTGGTCTAATTGGGAAATTGCCGCCCTCGCAGAATGGTTAAAAAATCATAATCTACACTTAGAAGACCAACATAAAGCAGGATTCTATGGACTCGATGTATACAGCCTTTATGAATCTCTTGACAATATGCTCAAATACCTTTCAACAGAAGATCCTGAAGCAGCAGAATATGTAAAATCAGCCATTCATTGCTTTGAACCTTTTCATGGTGATGATCATAAACATCCTGGAAACATTTCAAAAATATGCAAAGAAAAAGTAAAGGCATTATTACTTCAAATAAAAAACAAATTACCCGGTTACGACAAAGATAGAGAGGCTCCCTTGAATACAGAGCAGAATGCCTATGTAGCCCTTAATGCTGAAAGATATTATAGTGAAATGCTTTCATTTGGATCCAGCTCCTGGAACATTCGAGATATACATATGGCCGATACCCTGGAACGTTTAATGAAATTTCATGGTGAAAATGCAAAGGCTATCATTTGGGAACACAATACTCATATAGGAGATGCCCGCGCAACTGATATGAAGGATGATGGATTATTAAACATTGGACAAATTTTGCGAGAAAAACACCAATCTGATGGGGTTGTGTTGGTGGGTTTGGGTTCATATAAAGGAACAGTTATTGCAGGATCTAAATGGGGAGCTCCGATGAAGGTTATGGAGGTGCCAGAAGCCAAAGCAGATAGTATTGAAGCAATCCTCCATAATGAATCTGCCAGTAACCGATTAATTATTTCGAAAAAACAAAAAGGTGTTTATAGAAAATCGATTCCACATAGAGCTATTGGGGTTGTATACAATCCTGAAAGAGAATTTTGGGGAAATTATGTTCCTTCAATAATGGCGGAACGATATGATGCTTTTTTGTTTTTTGATGAGACGAAAGCCCTGCACCCATTATACATAACACCCAACAAATCTGAGATGCCAGAGACCTACCCCTTCGGATTATAGAAACTTTAAAAAAATTGTAAGGGTTAAAAATATAGAAACTGTAAAGAATTAAGGTTTCTATGTACAATTAGATCTTCCGATAGTACTCTTCGTTGGATCATAAATTTAAACCAATACATATGAATAATTTTGTGATATTATGTAGATTTCGAAGCCCTGAGTCGGGAAATTTGTTTTTAGATTCTCTAAAAAAAATATTTCCCAAGCATCTGATCTACAACTTTGGAGGAATCGAATATTTTCTACTTGCTTCAAAAATGATTGCGGAAGTTCAGGATAAAGTCAATGACATATTTGATATTCTTGACATTCGTGATGATGATTATGTAGCAATATATTATAGCCGGGAAGAAGAACCTGATGACATCAAAAGACTTATGATGCTAGGGCATGCAGAATTAATTGATGAAGATTTGAAAAATGGAGGAACAGTTCTTGCCAGAACCTTAACTGAACTACTGGATTACGATTTTAGTAAAGAAAAAGCAGAACTTTGATTAAGAACAGACAGATAGAAAATTGATAGGGAGGTAATATTACAGATAACCTCCCTGTTAATTTATTCAATCTCTTTGCAACAACCGGGAAGTTTTTCATGAGCAGCTGCACTCATGGGAACAAGCTTGGTACCATGGCCAACATTTGCTATAGCTTTGTGTATTTCCAATTCGGAAATCATAGTTGAATCATAAGTAACAGATAATTGATGGCTTTCAAGATTAAAATCTGCACTTTCTACACCTGTGAGATGAGTTGTTGCGGCTTCAATCCTCTCCTCACACATTTCGCAATTTGCCCTTACATAAAATTCAGCAGTTTTTTGCTGATTTTCAGATTGACATCCCCAAACTAAAACTATTATAATAGCGGTTAAAAAATGCTTTTCAAAACCAGAATACATAAATATCTATTTATTGACTAACTATTAGAAAACGTTTTCACAAAGTTAATCAATATTTTTTGAAAGTAGATTCTTGAGTTTCGCTTCCGTAAGGGGTTTATTTATGTATTCAAAATCACCGAGATTTTTTACTTTATCAACGTCTTTCTGATTGGAGGAAGTGGTTAATATCGCAACTTTGACATTATCCTTATTATTGAAATCCATTTTATTGAAAATGGAAAGGAACTCTATGCCATCCATAACGGGCATATTGATGTCTAAAAGGATAAGTTCAGGGCAAGTCCTATCTGCAGAATTACAGTTATCCTTGATATAATCAATACCTTCTTCACCATTAAGAGCTACTTCTATCTTTGGGTTTTCCAAATGTTTTGAAATAAGCCTTTTGTTAATGAAATTCGTGATATTGTCATCATCTACTAAAAGAATTGAATTTAATCCCATTCATTAAAGCTTTTATTGACTTCTAAATTTTAACAAAGAAAAAGTCATGAATGTTTGCTCCTGCATCAAATGATCTATAAATCAAGCAAAAACAAAAAAACTGAGGATTAAAATTGAATAAAGAACAAAAAAAAAGTCCCTCATATTTGAAGGACTTTTATATTCATATTGAAGAATTCTTACTTAACTTTTTGAAGAATTGCTTTAAAAGCAGCAGGATCGTTCAATGCTAAATCTGCAAGAACTTTTCTATTGATTTTAGATCCTGAAGCATTCAGTTTACCCATGAATTTTGAGTAAGAAAGGCCCTGCTCTCTTGCAGCTGCATTTATTCTCATAATCCAAAGACTTCTGAAATGTCTCTTCTTCTGTTTTCTGCCGATATAAGCATAAACAAGACCTTTTTCAACTGCGTTTTTTGCTACAGTGTGAACATTTTTTCTTCTGCCGAAATAACCTTTCGCAGCTTTTAATACTTTTTTTCTTCTTTCGCGGGAAGCAACCGATGGTACCGACCTTGGCATAATTAATTTGTTTTTTGGATTTTGGTGACCCTTCCGGGTACTTTATACCGTATCCTGGTTTAACATTGATTTAACCTAATCACAAATCAGAACTGATTTGTAATTATAGCTGAAGCATTGCTTTTACGTTGTTCATATCAGCGTTGCTTACAAGAGTAGCATGAGTAAGCCCTCTTTTTCTCTTAGTAGATTTTTTGGTTAGGATATGGCTTTTAAAAGCGTGTTTTCTTTTAATTTTACCAGTTCCAGTAACCTTAAATCTCTTTTTTGCACCAGATTTAACTTTTACTTTCGGCATTTTTATGTTTACTTTTAAATTAAAGCTTATTTTTTCAACTTCGGTGTAAGCATGATAATCATCCTTTTCCCTTCGAGTTTTGGCATATCTTCAACTTTTCCAACTTCCTCAAGCGCATTGGCAAACTTCAAAAGCAAATGTTCTCCTCTTTCTTTGTAGACAATTGTTCTACCCACAAAATGTACATACGCCTTCACCTTTGAACCTTCTTTCAAAAAGTTTAGAGCATGTTTTAACTTAAATTCAAAATCATGATCATCCGTATTAGGACCAAATCTGATCTCTTTAACTACAACTTTATGAGTTTTAGCTTTAAGTTCTTTTTGCTTTTTCTTTTGCTCGTACTTAAACTTGGAGTAATCTGTGACTTTACAAACCGGAGGATCTGCATTCGGAGATATTTCTACCAGGTCTAACCCAACACCCTTAGCTATTTGAATCGCTTCCTGAATGGGATAAATCCCTTGTTCTATATTCTCACCAACAACACGAACCTTAACAGCACGAATTTTCTCATTTATGTTATAGGGCTCTTCTTTTTGTCTTGGACCCCTATCTCTCGGACCTCTTTGTAATGCCATTTATTTAATAAAACCTCCTTGTTATTCTTTTATACTAAAGTGCGAATTTCGTAAACTTTTGAATTATAATGAAATATTTCTTTAATTTTTATTAAGCTCCAAAGCCACCTCTTTCTTAAAAATATCAATAAACTCTGACAATGAGAAACTTCCAATATCTCCCTGGCCATGTTTTCTTACTGCTATTTTTCCTTCTTCCTGCTCTTTTTCACCCATAATCAGCATAAACGGAATCTTTTTAACTTCTGCATCTCTGATTTTCCTTCCTATTTTTTCATCTCTATGATCAATGAAACCTCTGATATCATTTTCTTCCAACTCGGAAAAAATCTGTGCGGCATAGTCTGCATATTTTTCTGAAATTGGTAATACTGCAATTTGATCAGGAGACAACCATAAAGGAAAATTTCCTGCACAATGTTCAATCAATACGGCTACAAATCTTTCCATAGAACCAAATGGAGCTCTATGGATCATCACTGGCCTGTGTTTCTGGTTATCAGAACCGATATACTCCAGCTTAAACCGTTCCGGTAACTGATAATCCACCTGAATTGTTCCAAGTTGCCACTGTCTTCCCAGTGCATCTTTTACCATAAAATCTAACTTCGGACCATAAAAGGCCGCTTCGCCTAATTCAGTTACAGTATTTAGTCCCTTTTCAGCTGCTGCCTCTTTTATAGCTGCTTCAGCCAAATCCCACTGAGCATCTTCTCCAATGTATTTAGATTTATTTTCAGGATCGCGAAGTGAAATCTGTGCGGTGTAATTTTTAAATCCTAGGGCATTAAATACATAGAGCACAAGGTCAATTACCTTTTTGAATTCATCTTTTACCTGATCTGGTCGGCAGAATATATGTGCATCGTCCTGAGTAAATCCCCTTACTCTTGTCAGACCGTGAAGTTCCCCACTTTGCTCATACCTGTATACAGTCCCAAATTCAGCAAGTCGAATTGGTAGCTCTTTATATGATCTAGGTTTAGTCCTGTATATTTCTATATGGTGAGGACAATTCATAGGCTTCAGTAAAAACTCCTCTCCTTCATGAGGCGTTTTTATTGGCTGAAATGAATCGGCCCCATATTTTTCATAATGACCAGAAGTCAGATATAATTCTTTACTTCCGATATGAGGAGTCACAACAGGAAGGTATCCTGAACGAATTTGAGCTTTTTTAAGAAAGTTCTCTAATCTATCTCTTAAAGTGGCACCTTTAGGTAACCAAAGTGGCAGCCCTTGTCCAACCTTTTCACTAAATGCAAAAAGCTCTAGTTCTTTTCCTAATTTTCTATGATCTCTTCTTTTAGCTTCTTCAAGGAATTCGAGATATTCAGTAAGTTCTTTCTGTTTAGGGAAAGTAATTGCGTATATTCTGGTTAGTTGCTTATTCTTTTCATCTCCTCTCCAGTATGCACCTGCAACATTTAATAACTTCACTGCTTTAATAAAACCAGTATTGGGAATGTGTGGTCCTCTGCAAAGGTCAACGAAATTACCCTGAGAATAGAAGGTAATAGATCCGTCAGAAAGACCTTCCAATAAGTCTAACTTATATTCATCTCCTTTTTTAGTGAAATACTCTATTGCATCTTTCTTGGAAATATCTTTACGAACATATTCGCTTTTGCTTTTTGAAAGCTCGAGCATTTTGTCTTCAATCTTTTTGAAATCTTCCTGAGAAAATTCTTTTCCTCCAAAATCCACATCATAATAAAATCCATTTTCAATAGATGGACCTATTCCGAATTTTGTTCCAGGATATAAAGCTTCCAGAGCTTCAGCCATTAAGTGAGCTGAAGAATGCCAGAATGTTGATTTCCCTTCCGTATCATTCCAGGTTAGCAATTGTAATGTCGCATCGTTCTTAATAGGACGACTGGCATCCCATACTTCACCATTTACTTTGGCAGCAAGAACATTTCTTGCAAGGCCTTCGCTAATGCTAAGGGCCACATCCATTGAAGTTGCCCCTTCCGGAAATTCTTTAACCGATCCGTCGGGTAATGTAATTTTGATCATTTTATACTATCTTTTCGCTCTGGAGCGATATTATTAATTGAATCAGTTTTTTTAATTGTCTGTGTAGTCTTCTTTACACGGGTTGTATCTTTGGGAACAACTGGTTTCGGTTTCTTAACCTTAGCCGTATCTTTTTTGGTTTCGACTTTTGGTATTTTAACTCCTGGCTTGAGAGTATCAGTCAATGGGCCTTTCGCACTAGGTTTAAGAGCAGAAGAATCCACTTTCGGCACAAAAACAACAGGTGGATACAACTTATACAATCTATTTAATGCTTCTTTGGCTTTAACATTTGTTGTATCTTCAGATTTTACATTTTCATAATAAGAAACTGCTTTTGCAGCTTGACCAGTTTTCTCCAAGATTTCCGCAATGTACAAATTTGAATTTAAGCTAAACTCTGGTTTATCCGATAGTGGTTCAAAATAAGTTTGTGCCTCAGTATAACTGCCTGAATTAAATGCATCAACACCCAAACGATAATATGCTGGGAAAAATGTCGAATCCATTTGTATAGCTTTTCTGAATGCTCTGAGTGAGCTCGTTTTTAACCCTTTTGAATCCAGAATTACCCCTTCAAAATAGGTAAAAAAAGGATTATTAGGATTGATGGATCTGCCCTCTAAGACATAGTACATAGCAGAATCTTCCTTATTTCTCGCAAAATATATTTTAGCCAGTTCCTGATAAGGTTTAGCATTTTCCGGTTCCTGAGTCAGGGCCATTCTATATGCTTTTACAGCAGCAGTTGTATCTCCTTTAGCTGAATCAAAAATCCCCTGAAGCAAAAATACCTCTGAGTGCATCGGAGCTAATTGTTTAGCTTTAGCAAGATATTGCTGAGCCTTTCCAAGGTCCTTTATTTCCCAATAAAGTCTGGATAATAATAAAAACAATTCGGGATCATCGTTTTTATAGCTTTCTGCACGATGGGCTGTATTCAAAGCCAGACTTGTCTTTCCCATCTTCTGATATATTCGAGCCAGTAATTCATAGTAAAGCTCTTCATTACTTTCTAAGTAAATAGCCTGATTTATATCTTTCAAGGCATCATTGTATTTATGAACATCAAAAAAAACCTTAGCTCTCTGAAAATAATATTCAGGATTCTCAGGATCATCTTCAATTAAGCCATTAAGATAGGTAAGTTGAGGTTCAAATGAACTGTTATATACAACAGGAGGAATTATATCCTGCTTTACATTCATTGAACAACCGGTAAATATTAAACCCGAAAGTATTAAAAATATAAAATTCCTCATATCTGTTTCCGCTCAAAATTAAAAAGGGATTTGGTATTTACAATACAAATTGAACAGATACTTTGACTCCGAATTTCCGCACATCAGGTTGGTTCAGGTAAGTGAGTCTGTGGACAAAGTCAACTCGGAATATCTTGAAAATGTTTTCTATTCCGTATCCAACTTCAACATAAGGAGTTGAAGTCATAAAGTTGAATTGCGGAGGAGTCTCTCCCTGAGGAGTTTCTTTTGCAATAATTTGCTTGTTTGTCTGACTTATTCCTCCGAAAAGGACATTAGCAGTGCCAACAAATCTCCATTTCAGCTTTTTCAACAAAGGCACTCTGTTGAAAAGCAGCCCTTCAAAGTATTGACGATATTTAATCCCTGCATAGGTATCGTTTATGAACTCAAAATAGTTCATTTGATTGTAGGCAAAATTGGTAAAAAATATTGTCTGGTTACCTAAAGGGATATTTAATAACGGGTAAGGTACTTTGGAAAATATTCTTCCCGCAAATATATCATAGTACCCTCTACCCAATATACCAAGTTGAATCATATCATCTACATGCAAGTTCACTCTGGTATAGTTGAACTCTCCGCCCAAAAAACCCTTTATTCCCTGAGTAACTCCAAGGGTTAATACAGGCCATTTCTTTGTACCAAGACTTATCCGCTCATTATCATTCTGAACAAACACTTCATCTTTTGTAATTCTTGTTTCCAGTGTCAATTCCGTAGTCTGAATGGTAGTCCTAAGTGTAGAATCACCATTTTTCAAATTACTGAAGTACGCAAATGGAAAGATAGGATTGAGATATCTGGTCCTCAATTGAATTTTAGGAGTAAAATCTTTTTTAATCTCACTTTGGAATGAAAAGGTATTTTGCTCACTCCAGTAAGGTCCCCTGAGAGTTCCCCACCTTGTAAAAGCAAGGAATAAAGCATTTGAAGTAACGTTTTCAGTCGCAACCCCAAGTTGTTCAATATCAGCCTTACGTTCTATAGTAGCAACTGTCCAGGGTTTTCGAGAGAATATATAACTGGCACCAGCAGAATATTTGAAGCCATTTAATCCATAACTATCTTTTGTACCATAAGCCAGGTATCCTTTAAAAACCCATTTTTTGCTAAAATCAATATTAGTTCTGAAGCCAAGTCTAAAACGGTTTCCTTCGATATTATTATTGGCATAGGCCATTAGGTACGGGCCAACATCTATTTTACCAATCTTTTTATATCCATTTATAAAAATATTTACAACTTCAACATATGTTTTCACCACTGGCACATTATTAACCGAATCAATCATGTTATAAACATTTTGCTCAGTAGCAGTTAGAGAATCATGTCTGTTTTGCTGCCAATATTCCTGGCCTTTTTGTTGGGCATCCTCCTCCACTTCGACTAAAGACTCATAAAATTTCAATGGCTTTGGCTTATTGACTTCCATTTTTTTATTGGAAGTATAAAACTTTGCGAGCATTCCCGGTGAAGTTTCGCCTACTTCATCGATATCTATTACAATACGGGACTTTATAGGCAACCATGGTCCGGCTTCTGTTGGAGCCAATTCCTGCTGAATCTTAATTTTATCAATATAATTAAGGTTTGCATCCCGATTCACCGTTACATCTATTTGTTTTAATGCAAAGGAAGTATCAGCAATCCACATAAAACCATTGAATGCCAGATCCTGAGCCCTTTTGGGTTTGAATTCAAGCTTGTAGCACCACTTTCCGTCCATGAAGGCGCTATCTACCAACCAGTAGTTATATGAACTGTTCCATCCATCGCTAATCGGTGAAATGAAATCTTTATTAAGAATGCTAAGGCGGTTTTTATAAAAGTTGTATTGTTGAAATGTAGATCCTATTAGTTGAGAGACTAGAGTTCCATCATCAACTCCTACCCCCTTTACATTAGTAGCAACAATATGCTCTGTGGTTTTATCAGGGTTTGTCCGATGATAAAAATTAGAAACCGATTCAGACATGAATACTGGCAATATCGGCTTACCTTCATCTCCTGCTATTATTTTCAAACTATCAAAAACCTGTACTAGCTTGGACATAATTTTACGCTTTCTGAATTTCTCAGTGATATTATCAATACTAAGTTCTATTTTAGAATAACTTTCATATTCATAAGCATCAAGCCTTCTATAATCGTTTTTATCTTTATTCTCAATAACTTTTCTAAGGATTCTAAATGCAGGATTTTCTCCGGCAACGACTGTTACCTCTTCCAGATTTTTCACTTCAGGTGTGATCTGAAAATCTATGACCTGATTTGACAAACTCTTATTTATAGATTTAGATTTCGGAAGGTACCCAATAAATAAAACAGTAATAGAATCTGCTGCCTGATTGACTTTCAATGAGTAGAAGCCTTCAAAATCAGTAAGCGTTGCCTGATTGGATTTACGTTCCACCACATTTGCAAATGGAATTCCTTCTCCAGTTTCAGAGTCAGTCACTTTACCCTTTATGGTGATTTCCTGTGCATTTGTATGCAGCACAAAGAAGATCTGCATTAAAAGAGAAAAAATAATGCTATTAAATAAAAACTTTCTTTTACTATTCACCCTCTAAATATATAAAATATGTTTTTTAATTAAATTTTAATCTGAATTTTTTGTCCCAGATACTTCGGTTCTTTTTTAAGAATATAAAGATCTATAACAGCTTTACATCTTGCAAGATACTCTCTCGTTTTTGTATAAAAAGAGTGCTTCATTTCAACTTTTTCAGCTACGAAACCTACTGAGTTCATCCCATAATAATTGCTTATAAATAAAGCTCTAAAAATATGAAATTCCTGAGTGATGATGATCACTGAAGTTTGGTCAAAAACTTTTTTGGACCTTACAACGGAATCAAAAGTTCTGAACCCTGCATAATCAAGTTGAATAACTGAATCAGGTATACCAGCTTTAACCAGTGCCTTTTTCATATCCTGGGGTTCATTATAATATGCCAGAGAATTATCTCCGCTTAGAATAAAAAACTTTACCTTACCCTCTTGATACAACTTCCTGGCTGCTTCTATACGATTATGAAAAAAAAGGTTGGGCTTTCCAGTTCTGAAATATTTGCTGGTACCCAAGACTAATGCGATATTTTTAGCAGGAACCTGGTTTACTTCATAATAAACCTGATGTTCTGTGGAATTTACAACCCAAAGATTACATAAAAAAATAATCAGGACTGACACTAAAAATGATATTGCCCCTATTTTAAAAATCTTTTTTGCCACCTTTCAACCTCTAATTTGACTGATATTTATTTGCATCTTTTATAAAACTCTTTTTCCAACAAATCAGGCTTCCTGACAACTCCTTTAATCCATTTTAAGTAAATTGTCTCCTTTTCTTCCTGAGAAAGCTGCCAAACTTCCGGTGACAATTCCCGCATCCTTAATGTCAACTGATGTATACAAATTGCGGCACAAACAGAAATGTTCAGACTTTCAGTAAATCCAACCATAGGTATTTTAACAAAGCCGTCTGCATGTTCTTTAGCAATTTCGCTAATACCATTTTGTTCACTCCCAAAAACCAAAGCAGTTTTGGTATCCATTTGGAAGTCTTCCAAAGCAATATCATTGGTATGCGGTGTAGTTGCAATTATTTTATAGCCTTTTTCTTTAAGCTTCCTATAGCATCCTAATGTATTATCAACACCCTTAGTATTATGTTTAATGATATCAACCCACTGAGCAGAACCTAATGTTACGTCTTCACTGACTTTATATTTATTTTTGTTTTCAATTACATGAATATCCTGAATGCCAAAACAGTCACATGTCCGCACAACAGCACTTGCATTATGTGGTTGAAAAATATCTTCGACAACAACTGTTAAAAACCTTGTCCTTGTTTCTAATACTTCCTCCATTTTTTCCCTTTTATTATCGGTAACAAACTGAAGGAGATAATTTATTAAATCCTGTTTCAAAAATCTTGTTTTATTATAATCTCAGATGCTTATCTAACTAATTAACACTGGTTTAATCCTAAAAACTAACCTTTATTCACATGGAAGTGTTCTAATACAAAGGTATCTATTTAATTTTAAATAAATAGGGATATGATGGAATTGAATAAAATTGGAATTGAGGTAGATGTTGCGACAGAAATCGCTGATAAATTAAATGACCTTTCTGCAAACTACCATATATTTTATCAGAATGTAAGAGGGTTCCATTGGAATATAAAGGGTAAAAATTTCTTTGCTCTACATCCAAAATTTGAAGAACTATATACTCAATCTTTCGAGGATATTGATAAAATAGCAGAAAGAATCCGAGCTTTAGGATTTATTCCAAAGCACACCTATTCTGATTTTATCAGAACTAGTGATATTAAGGAAATGAAAGACGTTACTGATGAAATTACTTGCGTAAAAGACACTCTTCAGAATCTAAGCATACTGATATTCAAGGAAAAAGAAATCATGAAACTCACTTCTGAAGGTCATGATGATGGCACAAACAATATGGTTAACGACTTTATTGAAGACCACGAAAAGCAAGTATGGATGCTATCTGCATTCCTTAATCAGTAAAACTTGCTTAGCTTCCTAACCGGAAACCTATTCGTCCTGCTGACTGATAGGTTTCCGGAATAAAACATTTCACGTCATCCATTGTCAGAATTTGGAGAACTTCGGCAGTTCTTTGGTTACCAGAAAGAGATGCCATCCTGAGATGCTGATTTCTGATAGCTTCTTTGATTATTTTTCTTACCGATCTTGCATTTCCAAAAAACTTGTCTCGCTTTAAAAAGATTGAATTCAAATATTCCTTAAGCCTTGCAGAAGCATCTTCATCCGGAGTCAGATTTTCTTCTGCCAGCATATTTAATGCTATTGAGAATAGTTCTGAAGGCTCATAGTCATTAAACTCTAATACTTTATCAAACCTTGATTTTAAGCCCGGGTTAGCTTCCATAAATATTCTCATATTATCTACATAGCCGGCAACAACTACAATAAACTGTCCCCTTTTATCCTCCATCTGTTTAAGTAGAGTTTCAATAGCTTCTTTTCCAAAGTCACTGTTTCCGCCTTCAGAGAGAGCATAAGCCTCATCAATAAATAAAACTCCTCCATGTGCTTTTTCAATCTGCTCCATGGTTTTGATTGCAGTCTGTCCGATATAACCCGCTACAAGTCCCTGCCTGTCCGTTTCAACCAAGTGCCCTCGTTCAAGTATTCCAAGAGCTTTATATATTTTTGCAATGATCCTTGCTACCGATGTTTTCCCTGTTCCAGGATTTCCTGTAAATACTGTATGAAGAGAAAATTTATTTAATACATCCCTGCCTGTTTCTATGTAGAACCTTACCAGCTTTACCATTTCCAGAAGGTCATTTTTTACTTCTTCAAGGCCAGTCAGCTTATTCAATTCACTCAATGCCTCCTGAAGAAGTAATTCATCTACAGGAATATCGGGAGAACCTAAGGTCGAGTTTTTAAACAATTGCTTTACATCTTCCAGTTCTATAGTTTGTAATTGTTCTGGAGTCAACTTTTCCGGGTTCTGAGATTTCATAACTCTTAACCCCATATTCATTTTAGCTTCTTCTACAAGTCCGGTAACCATGCGGGCATTACCAAAAGCTTTGTTTCTGTTTCTGTATGCCTCAGTTAATTTTTCTGAAAGGAATCTCTTTCCATCTTCTGAAAATTTAACATACCTTTTTTCAGCTGATAGTTCTGCTATTTGAATTAACTCCTGAGGAAGATAATCAGGAAATTCAAACAGGAGATTAAAGCGTGATTTCAGACCTGGATTGGATACCAGGAAATGGTTCATTTCTTTAGGATAACCGGCAACAATAATTGCCAAATCACCAGGACCATCAGACATCTCTTTTAGCAAGACTTCAATTACCTCCCTTCCAAAATCCTGCCCTGTATCACCTTCTCTGACGAGAGAATAAGCCTCATCGATAAATAAGACACCACCTCTTGCCTTTTCTATAACTTCTTTTGTTTGAGGAGCAGTTTGCCCTATGTATTTGCCGCAAAGTTCAGCTCGTCCGGCTTCTGTAACTTTACCTTTGGAAAGGAGACCGAGCTTGAAATAAATCTGTCCAAGTAATTTGGCTATAGTAGTTTTCCCTGTACCCGGATTACCAAGAAATACAGAATGAAGACTTATTTTTTGATTTTCCTCAAAACCCTGATCTTTTCTAAGCTGTAAAAATTTGAGGTAAGAAGTATAATCGGTGATCTTCGACTTGATACCTGAAAGGCCTATCATTTCGTGCAGGCTTTTCATGAGTTCTTCAAGCGAAGGTCCCTTTTCTTCCTGAAGGATTAAAGGAAGCGGGATGTTACTAAAATTCAAATCAACTAAAGGAATCCCCTCAACAAATTCATCTTTAACTTCAAAAGGAATAACAGCGATAAGCTGATCCATGAAAATTACCTCAAGCGTGTATTTATCATGATACCAGGTCCCCTTGCTGTCTGCTCCCCAACCAGTTGTGAAGGTTATAAAACTATCTTCTGGGTTTATATATTTCAGTTCAGAAGTATTTCCTTTTAACTGGCCGGCATCATTGTAAAAATTAAAAAATAACTCACAATACCAGGGAAGAGCTTGCTTGTTAATAATATTAAACTCTACCCATATAAATCTACATTCATTTGCATCAAACTCAATATAAGATTTTCTCTGCTCTGGGATTATTCCTTCATTGGGCCCCTCGTACAAGCGGACAATATCAACTTCAAAATATGGATTGAGATTCTGATCTACAACTCCTCCATTTTCTACATAAAAGCTTTTTATCCCAACAAATTCATCTTCGATATATGCTTCCCATTCATAATCTCCTCTTAACCAAAAAGTTCCTTCCTCCTTATTACCCCAACCTTCCCTAATAATTACAATATTCTGATCTGAGGTTATTTCTACTTTTCTCTCAATACAACAAAGCTCTCTCCTGCCTGTCTCATTTAGGGCATAGGCTTTTAAAAGGATCTTGGCTTCCCAGTCAGCTTCATCAAATAATTTATTGTAAAAAGATAACTCACAATACAAATAGGTAATTTCTTTAGTATCATACACCCTTCTGTACTTTTTTGTATTGCCATCCATGGTTTCAGTGGATGAAAAGATCTTAAGATCCTTAAACTTGTATTTTTTCTCCAGATTACTAATCACTGCTAAAAATATATAAATCTAATTTTCAATCAACACCCTTTAATATAATAGATTAAATTCATTCGAAAAAAATTAAACGGATTAGTTCTTTATATGTTCCTTTCAAATGAACCAAATATTACTTTTTTATCCATTTTCAAGTAAAAATCGAATTTATCAAAAAAATATGGCAAGGTTATTGCAAAATGATTTAATGCAAATAATTCTCATAGTGTATATAAAAAGAGAGACCGCTTTCGCAAATGGCGGTCTCTCTTGCTTTTATATATGATTGAACTTTCGCTTAAACTTCTTTCTTATTACTAATGAGTTATATTAAATATCAGAACTATCTGAAGTCTTTTTAAAATTTTCTCTTGGACGCCTTTGTGACTTTCTCACTTGCTCCTGTGTGTTTTTCACTGGCTCTCTGTCCCTTATTCTATTTTCATATATGGCCTTTTCTCTAAGAGGCTTTTCTCTTTCTATTACAGGTTCAGACCATTTTATATCGTCGTCCTCACCCCTTCTGTACAAGTTTGTTTCAGAAATAGTAACTCTCTTATCTCTTTTGCTTCTCCTCTGATTAAAATTTATTATATAAGCCGGAATAAGCATAATTACTAATATTATTAAAGACGGCAACACGATCATCATAAGGCATTCCTCCATAATTTGTCCTACTTTATAACATCTTCGCGAAAGCATTAGTTTTTCCAGTCAATTCGCTTTTGGATTATTATCTTATTATTTTTGTTTTTCAGGGTAAAATCAAAAAGTTAAGTACCTGAAGTACATTTATATAAAATGAGTTACGATATTATAATTATTGGTGGCGGCATAGTAGGACTCGCTACTGCACTGAAAGTAAAACAGTTAAACCCAAATCTGAAAGTAGCTTTGCTTGAAAAAGAAAATGAGCTGGCTAAGCATCAGACTGGAAATAATAGTGGAGTTATTCATTCGGGAATTTACTATAAACCAGGAAGCTTAAAGGCAACAAATTGTATCAGAGGGTATAATATGCTTTTGGATTTTTGCAGAACCAATGAAGTTCCATTTGAATTGTGTGGAAAAATTATTGTGGCTACCAGTGAAATTGAGCTTCCTGCTATGGATAATGTATATAAAAGAGGGCTTGAGAATGGTCTGCAGGGCTTAAAACTGATAGGTCGTGAAGAAATTAAAGAATATGAACCGCATTGCACAGGAATTAAAGGAATAGTAGTACCTCAGACTGGGATCATTGACTATACTGCAGTCTGTCTTAAATATGCGGAACTTTTTAAAAAAGCGGGAGGCCATATCTTTCTCAATCAAAGAGTAGACGATATTCTTACAAAAGCATCTGGGGTTGAAGTGATAACATCAGATAAAACCTTCTCCGGAAAATTAATCATTAATTGTGCAGGTCTTTTCTGTGATCGCATAGCAGCCTTGAGCATAAAACCTGTAGATGTTAGAATTATTCCTTTCAGAGGGGAATATTATGAAATTAAAAAGGACAAACAACATCTTGTTAAGAACCTTATTTATCCTGTTCCAGATCCTAATTTCCCTTTCCTTGGCGTACATTTCACAAGAATGATCAATGGTGGTATTGAGGCTGGCCCTAATGCAGTGTTTGCATTTAAAAGAGAAGGTTATAAAAGAACAGATTTCAATTTCACTGACTTTTATGAATCCATTACCTGGCCTGGCTTTCAGAAAGTGGCTAAAAAATATTGGAAAACAGGATTAGGAGAATATCAAAGGTCATTTTCCAAATCAGCATTTACTAAAGCATTGCAAAGGTTATTACCAGAAATACAGGAAAGCGATCTTATCCCTGGAGGTGCAGGTGTGAGAGCACAAGCTTGTGAAAGAAATGGCGGGCTTATCGATGACTTTATGATTCTGGAAAACAGTAATACAATCAATGTATTAAATGCCCCTTCTCCTGCTGCCACATCATCACTATCCATAGGATTAACTGTAGCTGAAATGGCAATTAAAAGATTATAATCAACGGGGATTGATAACAATCCCTGCCCCAAATCTTCCCGCTTTATTTTGAGACTTTCTTGCTGAAAAGAACTCATCAGCATTTTGATATGTGCAAATGCCTGCTATTTCTATATTATCAGGGTTAAGTTGCCTTGACTTCAACTGAAATTTATTTGCTTCCCATAAATTAAAAAAAGTCTTTCCCTCTCTTTTATTTACCATAGACGAAATATTACCAAAGGCATTTTCTGCGGCATCAATTACCTCGTGCCCAACTTCATAAATCTCGGGAGAAATACTGGGGCCAATTCCCGCTATAAGATCAGAAGCTTTCGTTCCGAATTCCTTTTCCATAGCTTCAATTGTCTTATCCAGAATTTTAGAAACTGTTCCTCTCCATCCTGCATGAACTGCGCCAACAGCCATATTTTTCTTATCATAGAGTAATATAGGTACACAATCTGCAGACATAACAGCAATACAAACACCTTTAAGATTTGTAACCAATGCATCCGTATTGACAAGAGCGTCAGCATCATCCAAACTCCTAAGCACAGCAACTCTGTCCGAATGCGTTTGTTCCGGGAAAACAATATGATTCTCAGCAACATTCATAGCCGCCGATAGTAACTTTCTATTTTGTATTACGTTTAATTCAGAGTCGTTTACCTTAAAACTAAGGTTCAAACCACCCAATTCGCCGGTACTGCAACCGCCTTTTCGTCCTGATACAAAATGATTTATTTCATTGCACTTGCTCAGGTTTGAAAATTGCCAAAATTGTAGCTTATCAAATTGTATGGAAATCATATATAATTTAATTATCTGAATAAAATTATAAAATAAACGGCCAATCGGATAAATGTTTCAATAAAAATTAAAATAAATTATAATTTTGAATCATTCAAAACCATTATCATTAAAGTACAAATAACTGATAATGAAACAAAACAAGCAAAATCATGAACACTCTCAATTTTAAATATCTAGGAAAAACACTAATTTCACTTTCATTGGGAATAGTTTTGATTTCAGCTTGTACAGCCGAAAAAAAGAGCTCTGCTAAAACACTCAATAGTGAAAATCAGACCTGGCAAAAAGAAAGCAGCAGAGAGACTAAAAAACACCTTAAAAGTGTAAAAGTTAAGCGAAAAGAACTTGAACAATATCAACCATCCGCCTCACTTTATAAGAAACCTAAAAGTGGTAAGAGAAAGAAGCATTTTTAATTTTTAAATTACTTTTCCCTACTCCTTCTCTTTCGTATCTTTAATTATAAGATATTCCTCAACCTCAAATTTACTGACCCTATTATTTCATGAGACGTTCGGGTTCTGCTGACCTTCCATTGCATGGCGGGCAAGTACCATATTGGCTTTCTGAAAGAATGGCAAAACTCGGAGGAGCAATTGTCGAATCATTGGTTTTCCATTATGGTACCTCGGAAGTACTAAAAAGATTAAGTGATCCCTTCTGGTTTCAGGCTTTTGGAGCAGTTTTAGGTATGGATTGGCATTCTTCCGGTATTACAACATCTGTGATGGGAGCCTTAAAGAAAGCTGTTAATCCTAAATCATCAGAGCTTGGAATTTATATTTGCGGAGGTAAAGGAAAACATTCCAGAAATACACCTGCCGAATTATTAAAAATTTCCGAAAAGCAAGGCTTTAACGCAGAAGACCTGATAAGATCAAGTAGACTCACGGCAAAAATTGACAACAACGCAATACAGGACGGTTTTCAGCTATACCTGCATTCTTTTATTGTTACAAAAACAGGAGAATGGGCTGTAGTGCAGCAAGGGATGAACGAGCTCAACAAAATGGCCAGAAGATATCATTGGCACAGCTCGAGCATAAAATCATTTGAAGAAGAACCTCACACCAGCATCTTTGGCAAGAATCAGGGAATGATCTTAAACCTTACAGACAAGAATGCAGCTCCTGTAAGAAACAGCCTGTTAGAGCTAACCAAGGAACAACCAGGAATAATGATGAATGAGATCAAGAAGCTTATAATGCCTCTACGTCATGAGCTCAATGTAACGGATGTTAATCTCAAACGACTTGGAAGTGTTCTGGCTCTTGCACATGAAACTGAAGTAAGAAATTTTGAAGAGCTTATTCTTCTTAAGGATCTTGGTCCACGAACCATTCAGTCCATGACACTGGTCAGTGAGATTATTCATGGCACACCTTCCAGATTTAAGGATCCTGCAAGATTTTCTTTTGCCCATGGAGGAAAGGATGGACATCCTTTTCCTGTCTTAACCAAGATATATGATGAAACCATAGATACGCTGAAACACGCTGTGGAAAAGGCTAGAATAGGAAGTAATGATAAAGATCAAGCAATTAAAAAACTATCACAACTATCATCAGAAATAGAAAAAGAATTTATCCCTAATGATAACTTCGATAAAATTATTGAAGATGAAAGAAATAATGCTTACAAATATGGAGGGATGACTGTCTTTGGTAAATCTAAAAAGCCTGAAGACAAAGGTTCTAATCAACTAAGTCTTTTTTAAGTTGATCATTCACTGATTTACCTAAACTTTATTGGTCTCTAAGAGTTACTTATTGAAGTAACTAAAGAAATATTCCGATACTGATTCTAGGAAATAATGGATCACATCATTCACCTTCTCTTTAAAGCTGACCAATCTGAAATCACATGGTGGGCAATGGTTTTTCGAGGTATAGTCATTTATTTCCTCGCTATATTCATTATAAGATTCGGTGGTAAAAGAATGCTAAGCAGATTTGGAACTTTTGATGTTGTAATCAGCATCATAATTGGGGCAATACTCGCTAAAGCAATTGTGGGAAGTGCAAAATTTTTACCAACTATCATCACCTCTTGTATACTCGTAATTTTACATTTCCTTCTCTCAAAAATAACCCTGTACTATCACCCTTTGGGCCATCAAGTAAAAGGAAATCCCCATTTACTTTATGAAAATGGGAACTTTATTGATGCCGCATTGAAAAAGAATAATATTACCCAGGATGATATAATAGAGTCAATAAGACTACAAGTACATTCAGAAAATTTAAATAAGATAGATAAGATTTACCTTGAAAGGAATGGACAAATAAGTTTTGTTTTTCATCTGCAAGATTAAATAATCAAAAAAGATAAGAGAACGTACTTACTCCTATCTTTTTTGATTTTGTAAGAAACCGGTCAGGCTCCTCTTATAACTCTAAATAAGAAAAAGACAACAGCCAAAACCAATAGTATATGTATAAACCCTCCTACAGCATCACCAAAGCCTAAGAACCCCACAAGCCATCCTATTAACAAGATCACAGCCAATATATATAATAAATTTCCCATAATTGCCTCCTTTTCATTAAAAACGAATCTTTAAGTCCCTTAAGTTTCCTACTATATCCAATCATAAACCTTTTTTAGAAACCAATAAAAATTATTTTTTCAATATTTAATATTGAAGTTATGATATTGATTTACTTAAGAAACTTTTCATCAAATTCTATTCGTTTTTTATATAGACGAATAAAACATTATAGCAATGATTGATCCCGATAAAAAAGTAGAAAAAGATAAGGCTAAATATTCTTATGTTTATCAAAGCACTCAACAACCTTTGCATTTTGAAAATGAAGGTGGAGAATATATAGAAGCTGAACCGAATAGATTAGAAACAACGTTTGGAATTATCGAATACAATAAAAATATTTAATAATTGAATTCTTTAATTTTCTAATCTTTAATACCTCAAGAAAGCTGAGGGTATGAATATTTGTGCCTGAGAAAAATTGTAATTATGAAAAAAATCAAAATATTTTTTTTATAGCTTTTATTACAAATACTTTCAAACCTGCCATATTATCCAACTTATTCAAGCCTATCTTTTGTAGGTTCTAGCCATTGTTTACTGATAAAGTATTTATATAAAGAAAATTATAAAGTATTTTTTAAATTTTAAAAACTTCCTGTAATTAAACATGTTTTCATATATTCACTTTTTTAAATGACTAATATGGAAACAATTACACCTGTATTTGAACTGCCACTAAGAAAAACTGAAGAGCGAGAAAGTCCTGTATCATTATATACAATTTTTCTAATTTTCGGGGTAACCAGCATCATGACCGGGGTTATATGGGATATTTCCTGGCATATGAGTATAGGAAGAGACAGTTTATTTTCTCCGCCACACCTCGCAATCTATTTGGGCGGACTTGCTACTGGCATTGGATCTATCATCAAATTATTAATAATAACATTCAGCAAAAAAGTAAAAATCAGAAACAGTAGTGTATCATTCTGGGGAATGAAAGCCCCTTTGGGAACTTTACTTTGCATATGGGGAGCCGCTGCAATGCTTACATCTGCTCCATTTGATGACTGGTGGCATAACACATACGGTCTTGATGTAAAAATTTTAAGTCCGCCACATGCACTTCTATTTGCTGGCATTATCAGTATCCTCACTGGAACAATGCTTACGGTCCTTTCCTTTCAAAATCAGAGGGAGCAAATTCATCCCATGAACAATAATCTACTAAGATGGAGTTTTGCCTATACAGCATCTTTGTTTCTTATTGCAATGTATATATTCATTATAGAGCATTTAGGAAGGACAAAAATGCATAATCCTTTGTTTTATCAATTGGTTTGTTCTGTTTTGATAATGCCCATTGCAGCTACTATGCGTGGATCAAGATTGAGCTATCCTGCTACAACAATCACAGGGTTCTATACAATAATATTGCTCATCCAATTATGGCTGTTACCTTTGATTCCGGCAGAGCCGAAGCTTGCTCCCATTCTCAATCCAGTAAAGCATTACGTACCTCTGTTATTCCCTTTGTTATTAATTGTACCAGGCTTTATACTTGATAAGCTTTATAAAAAAATCAGCAACAAAAATATCTTTATTCAGGCTGTCTTATGCGGATCAGCTTTCTTTGTATCTGTATTAATAGCGCAATGGTTCTTTTCCTATTTTCTTAATTCGCCTATGTCTCACAATTGGGTTTTCCAAACACATGCCTTGCCTTACTATAAAGATCCTAATGTCCAGCACAGATTTGAATTTGCAAAATTTGCAGGCACAACAAGTCAATACTACATGGGATTTATGATTGCTTTAATACATGCTGTAGTTTTCTCTTACCTGGGTTTGAAATGGGGCAACTGGATGAGGAGGGTACAAAGATGAAACATTCTATAACTTTATTGCTGATCTTTATAAGTTCGCTATCCTATGCCCACATAGGAAGCCCGGATATCGTATATCAGGGTAATGCAGGTCCCTACCCTGTGCTTATAACCATACAACCACCGGATGTAGTGCCAGGAATAGCTAAAATTCTGATAGATGCAGGAAGTGAAAAAATAAATCGTATTAAAATACAACCCGTCTATTACCAATACGGCTCATCAGGAGCCCCTAAAGGTGATGATATCAAAAAGGTGGCCGGAATGAACCACCTATATGAAGGTAGCCTGTGGCTTATGACATTCGGGTCTTCAAGCGTAAAAATATCGGTAGAAGGTAAAAAAGGTATTGGCTCAACAATTGTTCCGGTTCCAGCTATAGCGACTGCAACGAGAACAATGGATCAAACCACTGGCATAGGACTTCAGATTATGGGCGCCTTTTTAATTTTGTCACTTGTGAGTATAATAGGAGCTGCGATCAAGGAATCAACCATTCCTCACGGCGCATCACCAACGCCTAAAGGGAAAAGATCAGCTATTATTGTTATGTGCATTACGTTTATCTCAATTGTATCATTACTAATATTTGCAAATAACTGGTGGGGTAAAGTAGAAAGTGATTACAGAAATAACATGTTCAAACCTCTTAAGTTAAATGCACAAATTGAAAAAGAAAATGATAAAAGCACCCTTTATCTCGATATAGTTAACCCTGCATGGCAAGAAAGGAAAGCAGATGACCTGATAGCTGATCATGGAAAGTTAATGCATCTTTTTCTCATAGATACCAAAGGCCAACAGTTTGCCCACCTTCATCCTGTACCAAAAGATTCATTACATTTTGTGAGTATTTTACCTTCTTTAAATGAAGGAAATTATCTGGTATTTGCTGAAGTTGTTCATTCTAATGGTATGGCTGAAACGCTTACAGATACGCTGCATGTATTGGAAAACATAAATTCAAAAATTACCGACACTGATGATTTTGCAGGAGATGTTCCATTAAATTCAGAGGTCGCCATTGTTGACAATCTAAAAATAAAAGCCAATATTCAGAACAGAATTATTGCAGGTAAACCTGTAAAAATTTCCTTTAAATGCACAGAAGATGGCAATATGCCCGCAAACCTTCAACCATATCTCGGAATGGCAGGACATGCAGTAGTAATGAAAGATGATGCATCTGTTTTTATCCATTTACATCCTATGGGAACCATATCTATGGCTTCTCAATATGCACTTGCAGAAAAGGTAGATGAAAATATAACAATATGTGGCAATCTATCAGAGGCTAGTGAGGCAAGTCTGGACACCACTGGCGTTATTGATAAAAAAACTATTAGTCTTATGAGGTCTAATAAAGAATATAGTAGTGAAATTATATTTCCATATGTCTTTCCAAAGCCTGGAGATTATTACATTTGGATTCAGGTGAAACATAAAGGCACCATTAAAAATGGAAAATTTAAAATAAAGGCTGTCTAAAAGACAGTAATATTTTTAAAATACTTATTAATCTAACACAAGCTTCCTATTTAAATAAGAGGCTTGTGTTTTTTTTATAAGAAATATTACCAAGGATGAAGAATATTTAAAAGAGAGGATCCACAGAACTATCAGAAAATACGATCACTCTAATCTAATTATAAATTCATGATTTATTTCTTTCAAATGAGAATAATTAAAGAGGCAATACAACTCTTATAAATGCGCTGTCTTGCTAACGTTTGTAATATTTTAACTCTAAAAAAAATTTGCAAAGCAATTGCATTTAGCCATGTTCATTTAGGATTTTTAATATTTTTATTATCTTTAGGTTTCACATACTCAAATCAAACACAGAAAAAATGAAAAAAACTCTACTCGTAATGCACATGCTTCTTTTAATAGCTGTGCTTTCCAGAGCCCAGACACCACTTTCTATGAATGGGAGGTTAGGTGTTACTGATGGTAAACTGGTCAATGAATGTGGAACAGCGATACAGCTTCGTGGTCTAAGCACTCATGGAGTGATGTTTCACCAGGAATGTTATACTGAATCTTCAGTCAAAGCAATTGCTCAGGATTGGAAGGCTGACCTGTTGAGGCTTGCTATTTACACTGAAAATAGTGATGGGGCAACCAAAGGTTTTGCCCAATCAACCAATAAAGATTTTTATTACCAGTGGATAGATAATATGGTAAGCCTTACTGAAAAATATGGAATTTACGTAATTATTGACTGGCATATTCTTAAGGACGGAAATCCCCAAAATTATCAAGCACAGGCAAAGGCATTTTTCACTTTGATGTCCAGCAAATATAAAGACAAAAAACATGTCATATATGAAATCTGCAATGAACCGAATAGCGGAACCTCATGGGGAACGATTAAAAGTTATGCTGAGGACATTATTCCTGCAATAAGAAACAATGACCCAAATGCTGTAATCCTTGTCGGAACTCCTGAATGGAGCAGCAGAATCGATCAGGCAAGAAGTAATCCTTTGACTGGAAATAATGCAAAGAACGTAATGTATACGCTTCACTTTTATGCAGGAAGCGGTGCTCATGATCAGTATAAAAACTATTTGAGAGATGCAGTTTCAGCTAAGTTTCCTGTCTTTGTTTCAGAGTGGGGAACAACCGAAGCAAGTGGAGCTGGTAATATAAATGCAGGAAATTCCAAAGACTGGCTATCCTTGTTAGAACAAAATAAAATAAGCTGGGCAAACTGGCAGTTTTCCGACAAAGCCGAATCATCTTCATTGTTAAAAGAGGGTTCGTGTCTTACTGAATCATGGATTAACTTCAGAACAGATAACTCAGGTAATTCAGGAAAACTTATCTATGATGAGCTAAGAAAAACAAAAAACTATACAGCTTGCGGTTCTGTAACTATACCTGTTACTCCTAAACCTCCTGTATGTCCTAATGCCACAGGATCTAATTTAAACATTTATGGCTGCCCTGTTACCAATACCTTCAACACCAACTATTGTCAGGGATATAATACCAAACAAGCTTATGTAAAAACAGATTTCTCAAAAGATTCTGTACCATATTTTACTTATTGGAAAAAGCCATCAGAAGGAAGTACTGTTTATTCAGCAGTTATTAAGAACGAAAAACTTGAAATAACATCTGTAAATGCTGACCCAAACTATTCTACATTCGGATTTGACTTTGGAAAATTAAATGCTACAACCCATATTCCGATTGACTTACGTGCCAATGCAGTACTTAAGTTTGATGTAAGCTTTCAGAAAACAAATTATTCGGCTAATGATATCGCACTGTATATCGAACTTGTTGATGCCAATGAAAAGAGTATCAATGCTACGGCTTTAGGATCTTATAATCGTTTCATCCTACCGGTAAATGGAACAACAAAAACTATTGTTGCTGACTTTACCAATGGAGTTAAAAGAACTCCTCCGCTAACACCTGGAACGAATAGCAATCCGCAGGAAGATACTTACGACAGAACTACATTTGATTTCTCTAAAGTTACCAAAATCACTATTTGGGTAAACCCGAATGTAAGCGGAGTATATTCAAGACCTCCTTTTACTGGAACATGGACTATTGACAACTTCAGCCTTGGATATGATGAGACTAAAGCTGTTAACTGCGAAGAATATGTTGATGTTGATCTTTGTCCTAATGACCCTAACAAAACGAAGCCAGGAAAATGTGGGTGCGGGGTGCCTGAAACTGGCTGTGATTGTAATGGTGTAACCGGAGGTACTGCTTTTATAGACCTATGTGGTAAATGCGTTGGCGGAAATACAGGCCAAGAAGAGTGTGATGGAAATTCTTTTTCAGGAACTCCATATCCTATTCCAGGAACTATTGAAGCTGAAAACTTTGACAAAGGCGGACAAGGAGTTGCATATAATGATCTAACCACCGCTAATGAGGCGGGGGCCACTTACAGACCTGGTGAAGCTGTAGACATTGAACTTGCCGGAGGTTCTACTAACAACTGGAATATAGGCTATACAGCTACAGGTGAATGGTTAAATTATACAGTAGATGTAAAATATCCAGGAACATATCATGTAAGCTTCAAAGTAGCATCTGAACGTACCACAGGAAAATGGCATCTGGAATTGAATGGAGCAAAAATTCCAAACTCCGATTTCACACTAGCGACAGCAACTGGAGGCTGGCAAACATATTCTACCTTAAAAACAACTCAGCCTATCAGTCTGAATCAGGGAAAACAAGTACTAAGACTTGTAATTGACGGAGCAGATGCAAATATTGATAATATGAAGTTTGAAGCTGTAGATGTTGTTATTACTTCTAATCCGGTAAAAACTGAGCGCAAAGTAACAGTGTATCCAATGCCAGCAAATGGTATTATCAATATCAGCCAAGAAACCATGTCATATAACAAAGTATTGATGATGGACATGGCAGGAAATGTTGTTAAAACAAAATCTCTTTCTGCTTTAACAGAAGAGCTTACATTGCAAAATGTTTCCCGTGGTGTCTACATGCTTGAGCTTACAGGTGCTAATGGTATTGAACATGTAAGAGTTGTAGTTGAATAAACTATATCTTCTTTCCATTATATAAAAAGCCCTCCGAAATTCGGGGGGCTTTTTAATTTATTGATTTAAGATCGTCCAAATCCTTTTTTTTCAACAATTCAGTTTACCAATTTCTTATCAATTTGTAATATATAAAGACCAAACTGATCTGATAAATATGAACAGGAAAAACTGCTCCATATGGATTTTAATTAATATTTTATTCGTCCAGTTTTCAAATGCTCAACCACCCGGTGCTTCAGCCAACTGGAAGCTGGTATTTGAAGATAATTTTGACGGTACAAAGTTGGATCAATCCAAATGGGGCTATAATTATCCTTGGGGAAATACGCATAACCACAGGGCCTATATGACAGACTCCATGGTCACTCTCAAAGATGGGATTCTCAGCTTAAAAGCTATAAATAAAAGGCACCCCAAGGCACCTGCAGGAACGGAGAAATACCCTGACTTTGGGTACCTCAGTTTTGACTATACCAGCGGAGCTATTCATTCAAAAGGAAAATTCGAGACTACATATGGATATATTGAAGGAAGATTCAAAGCTCCTTCTACACCAGGAACATGGCCAGCATTCTGGACATTGAATGCCGATGGAGCATGGCCTCCGGAAATTGACATTCTGGAAATTCCTGACGACCGCAAAGTACACCATTACTATTACCACTATGGCCCGGACTGGCAGAATGAGAAATCATTCGGAACCACTCATTCCGGCCCCGACAAATCACAAGCCTTTCACACTTATGGGGTAGAATGGGGCCCTACATACATGAAATTTTATTTCGATGGACAACTACTGAATTCCTATACAAACAGATCAGAAGCTGCACAAGGTAAAAACATGTATATGATAATTAACCTTGCAGTAGATGGATGGGCTCCCACTCCACCTGCGAATGCACAATGGCCAGCCTTATACCAGTGCGACTGGGTAAGAGTATGGAAGGCAAATGAATCGGCAAACTTTGATTTTGAAACCGGTAGCCTTTCCCCCTGGGGCCCTTGGAATAATGCGACTATAACCTCCGATTGCAAAAGGTTAGGCAATTATGGTGTAAAGCTTTCAGGAAATCCTGTCAGCATTGAACGAACAGTTACAGTAGAGCCTAATACCAGATATGTTTTCGGAGGATATGGAAAAGTAAATACCTCAGGAGAAACAGCAATGTTTGGGGTCAAGAACTATGGCGGAAATCAGGTTACCAAAACTGTAAGTGGTACATCATTTACTAAAGATTCTGTTGTTTTCTCTACAGGAAGTTCCAGTACAAGTGCTATTGTATTCTGGTATAAACAATCTGGCACAGGAAGCGCCTGCGCTGATGATTTTTTTCTTTACAAGTTAAATAATCTTCCACCGGTTATAACTATAACAGGTCCAGAAAGCAGTCAGGTCATCAATGCTCCCGGAGAATTGATTATAAATGCCAATGCAACAGACCCTGATGGCTCAGTTGCAAAAGTTGAATTCTATAATGGATCTTCCCTGCTGGGAACAGATGCCGCCTCACCTTATAGTTTTACATTAACCAATTTATCTGCCGGAACTCACATCATCACAGCAAAGGTATATGATAACACAGGCGCAACTACAGTTTCATTACCTCTTCAAATCAGTGTTAACTCCTTGCCTATAATTTCGATTATAGAACCAACTAATAATAGTGTTTTCAATGCTCCTGCTTCAATCAATATTAAGGCAACTGCTAATGACCTTGACGGTACTATTACCAGTGTTGAGTTTTACAGCGGAAGCAATTTAATAGGCACAACATCCCAATCTCCTTATTCAATACTTTGGACTGAAGCTAATGATGGGAAATATGATATTTTTGCCATTGCAAAAGACAATAAAGGCCAGACATCGAAATCCAATACGATTTCTGTTTCAGTAAGTACTGTAAGCTGCATCAATGCCTCGGATAATAATGATCAGTTGATCATCTTTCCAAATCCATTTTCATCCGATTTAAAAATATCGATGGAAAGACCTGAGAAAATTTTAAGTGTAAGGTTATTTAATTCAGAAGGAAAAGAAATTTTCTTTACCAAAGACATTCAGGTAAATGAATTAAGTATAGGTAGCGAACTTCTTCCAGGTGTATACTATTTAAATTTGATAACCGAAACTCACTGCTATACAAGAAATATATTTAAAAAGTAAATCATCTTAAATGAAAATTCCCGCCCAGTTATACATAAACTATGAGTGGGAATTTTTCATTTTATAAGGTATTCTGATTATTAATCAACCTGTGTTTTTAGTTCATTTTCAAAATAACTCAAAGCTTCATTCCAGTTGTTCAGCCTGACATGGTGCCTGACATGGACATTATGACTTGCGGTAAAAAGTAATGGTTTACCTTTAAAGTAATCCAGGTTCTTTATATGATCATCAATCATATAATCTGTATTTATAACAGATTTATCTCCACACAATACGATGTTCTTCCAGTTTATAGCAGGAAAATGTTCTGCAAGCCATTCGTATTTTTCGCTTAAAGACTGAGGGAACTGCATTGCCGCTGAAACAATGAATATTTCATAATTTTCTGAAAGGGTTTGTAATGCTTCTTTTGCCCCTTTCATAACGGGTATTGTGCGGAAAAAACCGGGAGTAAATAAGTATCTCATTACTGCTGTTTTATCCGGCAAGGCTTCTGTTTCTGGTACTCCGCTCAAAGATTTTCTGTCAACCCGAAAGTCATTTTCTTTTTCATACCACTCAATGTAATGGGACTCAACATCAGCAATAACATTATCCATGTCAATTGCGATAGTTTTCCTGATATTCATATTGATACTTCCTAAAATTAAATAAAACAATTAGTACTATTTCTTTTCCAGATTAGGCAAAAATGCTGTAATAAGCCCAATCAGCGGAAGAAACGAGCATAACTGGAAGACATATTCGATACCTGAGATATCTATAAGTTTTCCAAGGATCGCTGAGCCTATTCCTCCCATTGCAAATGCCAGTCCGAAGAACAGGCCTGAGATCATCCCCACTTTTCCAGGAACTAATTCCTGTGCATATACAAGAATAGCGGAGAAAGCGGAAGACAATATTAAACCGATGCAGCTGATCAGCACTGCGGTCCAGTGCAGATTTGCATAAGGTAATAATAATGTAAAAGGAGCCACTCCAAGTATTGAGATCCAGATTACATATTTACGGCCTATCTTATCACCAACAGGTCCCCCAATCAAAGTACCTGCTGCTACAGATACAAGGAAAATGAACAAATATACTTGCGCCGTCTGTATAGACACGTGAAATTTGTTTATCAGATAAAAGGTAAAGTAACTACTCATACTTGCCATATAGAAGTACTTTGAAAAGATTAACATAATCAGTATTCCCAAAGAAAATATGACAGTCCACTTTGGCAAAGACCTGGCTTCAGACTCATTTTTCTGCTTCTTTATTCTTATAAGGCCGTTATTTTTGTACCATATACCAAGGTTAAACAAAACGATAATTGCAACCAAAGCAATAAGAGAAAACCAAATAATCTTGGATTGCCCATAAGGCACAATGATAGATGCCGCTAGCAAAGGACCAATCGCACTACCTGCATTTCCTCCAACCTGAAACAGAGATTGAGCAAAGCCCCTCTTTCCTCCGGATGCCATATAGGCCAACCTTGATGCTTCCGGGTGAAATATGGCAGAACCCACTCCCACAAGGCCTACTGATACCAGGATCATAGGATAAGTAGAAGAAAGAGACAATAAAATAAGACCAATAAGAGTGAATCCCATACCAATAGCCAGTGAATTAGGCTTAGGATTAAGATCCGTGTAATAGCCTACAAATGGTTGTAAAACAGATGAAGTAAGCTGAAATGTAAGTGTAATGAGCCCCAGCTGAGCAAAACTAAGATGAAGGGAGTTTTTCACAAGAGGATAAATAGAGGGAATCAGAGATTGAATGGTATCATTTAACATGTGGGAAAAACTGATTCCTAACAAAATCACCATTACAGTGCTTTGCACAGCTTCTTTTGAAGCAACTAAATCTTCTGAATTTTTCATAATTCAATTGTAATTAATCAGATCATCTGATGTTTAAAGTTAAAAATTTTTATTTGCACTGATTAGTAATATAAGCTGCCCAGTACCAGGCCTTTTGAGAATCCTTACCAATAATTGACTGCAGAAGCGCTTCATGCATAGATTGAGTTTCCAGGAATGACTCCGTATTTACATAAGACTCCTGAAAAGACTTTTTCATCTCCGTGGTAAAAGTCTTGTATAAATCAGCCAGAATATCGTTTTGACTGGCTTCTGCAATGCTTATATGAAAGTTGATATCAGTTTCTATACACCTTTCTGTATTGTTTGCGAAAGCAGCTTCCTTTCTTTGATCCAGGAAAAATTTCATTTTTTCAATATCCTTATCAGACCGAAACAAGGCTGCTTTTTCAGCGATTTTCAATTCTAATAACTGCCGAACCTCATTCAGGTCATTTCCATTTTCTCTTTGAAGCCTCTTTGATAAAGGCTCTGCAATAACAGGATGGCTTTCTACAAATGTTCCTGCTCCCTGCTGCACTCTGACCATTCCCGTATTTGCCAATATCCGCACTGCTTCTCTGATTGTAGACCTGCCTACCCCAAATAGCTGCATCAACTCCGGTTCTGAAGGCAATTTTTGCCCCTCCATATACTCACCGGAACTGATTTTTTGCTTCAGAAGGTTTACAACTTCCTCTGCAAGGTTTTGGCGTTTTATTGGTGTGGGAATACTCATCATATCATCAGATGACTACAAATTTAGAAGATTAACCTAAAAATGAAAAAAGTAATATGAATTTATTTTTAAGCCTTACAATAAACATACACAAAAATTACCAGCAATGATTAAACTAACCAGCTACCCCACTCTGCCGTTCAAATCCTTGCTAATACCTCTCTGAATCTATATGTCCTTAAAACCAAAAATCTGAACAGGCCCCTATGAGATCCGGAATAGTCCAAATACTAATTCACTAAAAATAATTTCACTGATAGCCTCTAAAAATTTTATTCTGCATACCTTCTCATTTATTTTGATACTTCTTTAATTCTGAAGAAGGCACCAGAATAGTCCTATTCTTCCACATTTCAGAATTATAGGCAAATTCTTTTTTAAACTTCATGGTAGAAGGTTGTATTATTCGATTGTATGTGGATTCATCAATATCCTCCGCATCCATTGCAAGCAGCTCCCATTTACTTTCGGAGTTAAAAGACAACTCCACGTCTAATTTCATTTCACTTAATTCCTTATCTATGAAAAATCTTTTTTCCTTTTTAGTAATCGAAAAGCTCCTGTCAATAGATGCGAATTCATTTTGTTTTACACTAATGAATTTGGGGAAATATGCAGTTTTACCTTTTTGAAAAATAATATGAGCCTCTTTAAAATTCATAGAGTGGCCTACTCCAAGTAATTTAAAATTCTCACTCTTCTTACCTTTTGCAAAAGCAAAATCTAACTTTAATACAGCAAATGAAGAAGTTGAAATATACATTGTCCCTTCAAATAGCCCATGTTTCTGAGGAATAAAATGAATTTTGTATACAGGCTCTTCATCTACAATAGTGATGTCATCCATTCTATAGTTGTACTTCCTGATACTATTTATAAATTCCCAGTTTTTACTTTCAGCTAAGGTATACTCCTTTAACAGGTATATAATTTCGCTTTTTACAAGATTTGTATTTACTGTATAGTTGAGAGTGTCATTTTTATTTGTAGTCCAGGTGGGCTCATCAGTCCCTTCATTATCAATTTTTTTACTTAAGATTCCTGTTCTGATTTTATAATAGATATCTTCATTTTCCCTGCTCTTTTCAATATCGCTGAAAAAGGCATCCAGTTTGTCTTCAAACTCTTTAAGAAGAGATTTCTGAGAGCCATCTTCAAGAGAGATCGCCTTTTCAGGAATCAACTTATAACTCGTTCCATTTCCATATAGGTTTACTATAATATCTTCATATTCTACAACCTCTGAAGGAATCTTTTTAAATAGCTCATTAAAAATAGCTTTGTCCAAACCCACAAAGTCGGATTTTTTCAAAACCAGTTGATTATCTTTGTTAAAAGGCGTTCTTTCATAACTATGAAAAAACAAATGCTTTTTATCAAAAGATGCCCGATGATTCTTATTAAAATTATCTTTTACTTTTTTTAATATTTCTTCGACTGATAATTTTTGGGCAATAATCTGAATCTCTTTAAGAAGCCCTGAGGCCTGGGGCATCAATACTTCACCAGATTTCATTAATCCCTCCAACCTGACTTTGATGGTTTCATAGCCTACATATGAAAAAACTACAGTATCATCAGGTGTTAGCTCTTCAGTATCAAGTATAAATCGTCCTTCGCTATTGGAGACAGTGCCTCGTGATTTACCCTGTATTTCAATATTTGCATAAAGCAGAGGTTCTTTGGTAATAGCGTCCAGAACAATACCGGAAACTGATACCGGACATGCTCCAACATTCATATTACCCAAAAGAATCAATACAAATAAATAAATGATGCTTTTTTGCATGGAATTTTGTTAACCAAGAAACTTTTGTGTTAAATGGGTTAAAGTTAATATGTTAGTATAATAATCGGTTAGCAATATCCGATTTAGCCTTGTTTATACATAACGTTTAGAAGTACTCAGGAAATTTTTTTGATACATTTTTACTTTTATTTTTTTAATGCTTAAACAATTAGAATTGTTGCAAGTATTAAATTTTATAATTATTAACTGAATTACTTCATCATAAATTTATTTAATTTAATCTAAAACATAGTACTGATCCAAGAAGATCTAAAATTTTTTTTAGATTCTTGAGGATTTAGATTCCTTTTTTCAACTTTTTTTTTCTAAATTTCGTAAATAAACAGTTTGACCCATGAATAATAGACTTGTTAAGCTTTCGGCAGCTTGTACAATTTATTTGTCCACCTTCCTGCACACTCAAGGCTTTTCGCAAGCCACGCAAAACGTGAGTGCAAAGCAAAAAAGCGATTCAACGCTTTGCTTTGTAAAACCTAATATTAAAATAACGAAGTTCTATTCTAAGGATGAATTAAATAAACTTCAGAAACTTGACCTGATAGAAGTATATAAATCCAGACTTGCTTACCTGATTGAAATTTTACCGTTTCTTTCACTGAACCCTGAGCCTGGTTCTTCTTTCCACGAAATGTCAATACCTGAAACTGAAACTAATATTTCACATCTCGAAAAAGAAATGAAAAACAAACAGGATTTTATTAAATCTCTGTTTGAAACGCTTGATGACGTTGTACCATATTCTGAAAAAACCAACATCATCTGGTCTATTTTATACTTTGATGAAATGATTAAGAAATCAATCAATCAAAATAAGTAATTAAATAAAAAGCCTGCATTTAACTAAAATGCAGGCTTTTTATTTTCATATTAATCTCTTCCTTTCTCATTTTTTAATAAGCCTGTAGACTTCATTGACTTCATCTTCCTGAACCTTTAGCAACACTCCTTCATTTATCGGCGGAATAGAAAGTTCGATAAAAGACTCATTCATTTTTACTTCAGATAAATATACAGTTTCTCCTCAGAAAATTCTCTAGCTCTAATATCACAGTCCTTCCGGAGCTTTATCCGAAAGGATTACAGACAATAGAATAAGAGCATTGAATCTGAAAAAAATAATTCATGGATAAATAGCTGTTTAAATCCTTTAGAATAAATGCAAATTACAAATACCCTCAAACGATTTCAACCTGAATATAAACTGAAAATCTATACATTTTTTAAATATTAGTTTTACAATTGCAATATAAAATCCTGTAATCTTTTCGGATTGGCCACAATCCAGACAATGTCTTCTTCTTCAAATTGCATGGATGAATCAGGATTCAAAATCCTTTCACCATCTCTTTCCAGGCCAACCACAAGTGCTTTAGCCTTTTCTCTCATACCTGAGGAGCGTATGGTAATCCCTTTAAGAGGCGAATTAGAATTAATAGTAACCTTTTGCAGCGTCATAGTTTCCTTTTGAACAGGAGGTCTGTTTTCTTCAGAAAGCTCTATGAATGGCTTTAATTTGGCCAGCTGATCATCTGTTCCGATAACCATCACCTCATCTCCAGGATACAACTTTTCATCTCTGCCAGGATTAGCAATTGTATGCCTTCCTCTTTCTATCATGGCAACGTTAACACCGAACTTTTCTCTAATCCCAAGATCAAAGAGATTCTGTCCTACAAAAGAGGATTCGGGAGAAACTTTTAACTCCACCAGGTGAGCATCCCAAGGAACTATATCCGGTCTGATTTTATCTTTATGCAATGCTTCTGTTTCTCTTTCGTTCAGGTTTGTCAGAAAACGTCTCTCTATCCGACTGTACATCTTTTGAATTTTTTTAGAAAATAAGCTATTCAAGAAAGTAATAATTACAATTACTAGTATTAGCAAATAAGGATCGGAGATAAACTGAATCACTAATAAAACAGTAAAAAACAGCCCCAGTACAACTCTGAACAGATTCAATGCAATGAGTGGGCCGCGGCTCACATTCTCGTTATGCCATAAATTGGAAAATGCATTTTCCTGAATCCTCCTTACTGATAACGCCCATATAAAAGGGGCAGCGAGTAGCAATCCAAAACCTGCAGCTACAAAATCCGAAAATAAAATATTACTAACATGGCTTCTGACAAAAGGCAATAGGTATCTGGTAGAAACAAAGAATATAGATATGATACAAACTGACTGAATAACAATATTATAAATATAGGAATGGAGATATATTTTCCAATCGCTGGTTGTAGTGATTACCTGGGCAGTAGAGCTGTATTTGTTAAGTTTTTTGATCCAGGCAGAAGGAAGTTTTTTTTCAATGAACTCGTACAGCCCTGATGAATATCGAATCAGATAAGGAGTTGTGAATGTAGTTATCGCTGATACCGCAACAGCTATTGGATAAAGAAAATCACTCGTAACTTTCAATGTAAGACCCAATGTTGCAATGATAAACGAAAATTCACCTATCTGAGAAAGACTCATGCCTGTCTGCACTGAGGCTTTTAATGATTGACCGGAAATCAATGCGCCGGTTGAGGTACTGAATAGTTTTCCTACTACTGTTATTAAAGTAATCAATAAAACAGGACCGATATTCTGAATCAACATATCTGGATCGATTAGCATGCCTACTGAGACGAAGAATATTGCACCGAATAAATCCTTAACAGACTTTACGAGATGTTCAATTTTTTCTCCCTGAACAGTTTCAGCAAGTATAGACCCCATAATAAACGCTCCCAAAGCTGGTGAAAAGCCAACTTTGGTAGCTAACATTACCATAATCAGACAAAGAGCAATGGAGACTATCAGCAGTGTCTCATCATTCATTAATTTCCTGGTTTTTTTGAGAAATGTAGGAATAAGGAATATCCCTCCTATAAACCATAAAATCAGGAAGAAGGCCAGTTTCAATACAGAGATAAGCATTTCTGCTCCGGAAAAATTCTGACTCAGAGCCAGAGTTGACAAGAGTACAAGTAGTAGAATTGCAACCAGATCCTCTACAATAAGCACACCGAAGACGAGTATTGCAAACTGTTGTGTCTTTACATCTAATTCTTCAAATGCCCTAATTATAATGGTTGTAGAGGAAACAGACAAAATTCCCCCAAGAAATATGCTATCCATGCTCGACCAGCCAAGCAATTTACCGGTGCCATAACCCAACGCAAGCATAACAATAACCTCCATGGCAGCAGTAATAGAAGCCGCCCCTCCTACTTTGGCCAGTTTTTTAAAGCTGAATTCAAGTCCAAGAGTAAAAAGCAGAAATATAACACCAATCTCAGCCCAGATTTCAATATTTTCCTGATCTGTAATGCTTGGGAAAATAGAAATATGCTGACCTACTAACAAACCAGCTATTATGTAACCAAGTACAAGTGGTTGTTTAATTCTTTTAAAAATTAAAGTAATTAGGCCGGCCGCACCGAGTATCAGCCCTAAATCTGAAATGAGTGGAGGTAAGTGTACCATAACAACAATCTAAAATAAAAATGTAATTTTTAGAAACCCGAAAACGAAGTTCAGGTTTCTAAAATCACATTATAAATAAAATAAACATCTATAATTCCCGGATGTATGGGAACAGGAAGGATAATGTTAAGAGAAACTGAATTGTCTACGATTGTATGGCAGAATCACTTATTTCCTTTTTTTACATCTGAACAGAGTATGACTTACTCCTATGTTGTCTATATCTTCTTCCACATATAAGCCAGCAGCATGAACACATTGGATCAGATTTTTGGAGTGGTACATCTGGCTGTTTCCATTGGCCATGGCAGTAAAATATAAAGATGTCATCTGAAGACTAAAAGCTGATGCCTCAAATTTTTGTCTATCCCAATAAGTTTCCAAAATGTATATTGCACCGTTGTCGTCAATGGCTTCTACACATCTTTTGAGTATGGAAATTATTTCCTCCTCTGAAAAGCAATCCAGAAACTGACTCATCCAAACAGCATCAGCTCCTTTAGGTAAGCTTTGAGATGCATCCAGTAGGTTTACATGGTGTCCTTTTATTCTCTCTGAAAACCCTTCTTTTGCAATATTTTCCTGAGCCATTGCCAGTTGTCCGGGCAAATCAATAATGGTCATTTGAACATCTTTGTCATATTTCACACATTTTAACGAAAACTTGCCGGTATTTCCTCCGATATCATATATACGAGCAGGCTTATGCTTAAAAATATGAGGTAAAACACTGTCGAATGCCTGATCTGAATAATAATGATCAAACTCGAACCAACTTGTTTTTGCCTTTGAAGGTAGCTTTGAAAGACCTTCATAGATAGTTGGCCAGTTTCCGAAAACTTTTAATCCTTCAGGTTTTCCGTTTTTAATAGAATCTTTAAGATCATTTAAACCCTGATAGCAGACATCCTGTATAAAATTGAAGTTTACATTTGTAATCTCATCATACAAAATGAAATGTCCTACTTTGGTAATTACATAAGATTCATCTTCTTTCAAAAACAGAACACCTATTCCCAATCCACCTTCCAATAATACTCTTGCACCATAAACCGATAAATCAAGATCGGCTGCTATATCTTCAAGCTTAGCTCCAGCCTGGCCTTTTTTTGAAACGTACTCCAGAATCCCTAACTCTCTTAAACATCTGACTGCCTGAAAAATAACTGGCGCAAATGCTATTTTCTGGGCTTCTGAAATAGCTTCGATTGCTCGTTTTGAATCGGTTTTAAAAAAATTCATTATTCTCCTTTTAATTAAATTTATACTCTGTTAGATCAGGCAATTTCCTCTGGTTGAAAAAGTTACCCGTTTAATTGATAGTTAATTTTATTTTATAACGTCCATTTGGACTAAACACTCTTTGCAATATCAATTTAAATAATTAAAAATGAATGAAAATACAATTAGAATCTCATTAGAACATTAATTTAATTCTAGGTTTTGTGCAAAAAGTATCATTAAAAATAACTATAATTTTCATTTTGAATAATATTTTTTGGAGTAAAAAAACTAATTTAGAATACTTTATAAATACAAGGGAAAATGAAAAAATCGGCGTTACTAAATCTTATACTGTTTTTTTTAAGCTCTTCTCTTTTAGCCCAACCTGAAAAGGAATTTAATAAAGAGGAAGCCAGGGATATGATAGCCTTATGCAACAGTTTCTGCTTTCTGGAATTATATGGTACAGACTCGACTATAATTCCGAAAGGATATGTAAAAACATATACTTCGGATGTATTAGGAATGGATAACATATATCAGATTTATCAAAAAGATAATATCGCTATCATTAACCTTCGCGGATCGACTTCAAAAAAAATAAGCTGGATGGAAAATATATATTCAGCAATGATTCCTGCCAAAGGAGTAATAAAAATTCAAAATGAAAAATTCAAATATGTCTTTGCTAAAAATAATAATACTGCCGTACACGCAGGCTATGCCCTGGGAGTAGCCTTTCTGCACGAAGATCTATTGCTGCAAATCAAAAAATTAAATAAAAAAGGGGTATACAGTTTTCTGCTTACAGGTCATAGTCAGGGAGGCGCACTTGCCAATATGCTACTTGCTTATCTTGAAAACCTTCCTCAAAATAAACTGTCTTCAAGAAACACCTTTAAATGTTACTCCTATGCAGCACCAATGATAGGAAATAAGACTTTTACAGACGAATACAATGAAAGATTTTGTAAAACCAACATGAGCTTCAACATTGTTAATCCTGCTGATTTAGTACCAACACTTCCCTTGAATTATAAAGAAAGTAATTCATTTTCACAAGGATTGAAATCTTTATTGCTTGAGGATGCAAGCCTAGGTGAAAAGTTTAAAGATGGTATTTTCTTGTTATTTGATAAAAACCTGGGAAGCGCTGTAAGAAAACTTAGTACATCGGTAGTGAAGCAGATATCAAAAGAAGTGGGCGCTTTAACCATGCCTCCGTATGTTGATGATATAAATTATAACAAGCTGGGCAATAGAATTGAAATTTTCAAATCAGAGTATCCAAGGATACTTAAAGATTCAACCATTCTTCAGAATGCCTCTCTCCTTGCCATTTACCCCAAAGCTTCTAACGGTCATTTTGTAAACAAGGAACTTTATAAAAAAGAGCCTATGGTTTATCAGCACAAGACTTATAACTATTATACATCCTTCCTCCTGAAATTCTTGCCGGCTGAATACGAATTACTCGAAAAAAAATATCTGAAGGAAAATCTATAAATAACATGCTGAGCAACTCTTAAGTGAGTTTCGCAGCATATTCTTTTTCATTAAAGCCAACAGCTAATACTCTTCCATTATCTTCTATCACTGGTCTTTTAATAAGGCTTGTATGATCCTTCATTAATTCAACAGCACTGGCTTCGTCTATTATATTGCTTTTGACAGACTCATCAAGCTTTTTCCAAGTGGTTCCTTTTTTATTTACCAGAACTTCCCATGAAACCTGACTTGTCCATTCTCTAAGCTTTTCTTCACTTATTCCTTTAGACTTGTAATCATGAAATTCAAACTGAAGATTATGTCCTTTAAGCCATTCTGTACTTTTCTTTACTGTGTCGCAACTTTTAATACCGTATACAATCATTTTTTTAAAAATTTCAAAACCAAATTTAAGCCAATATTTTTAATCTATCATAACTAAATTGTTCTTATACAGACAGCCTATTCCAAACCAAATTTTCATTAACCTTTCGAAAATCCCACCGTAAAAATGTAACAAAAGGTAAAAAAGAATTTAGTAAAACATTCATTATCCCTCATCATTAAAGTTCGAAAGCATTTAAGTGGAACAAGAACTGCAGAAGATTGTTAATTGCTACAAGGAAAGTATTAGTCACTGAGTATGAATTCAATAGAAAAAAACAATGTTACTATAACAGGAAATCAGGATTCAAAAGAAACACTTGTCTTCGGTCATGGTTTTGGAACTGACCAAACCTATTGGAGATTTGTAACAAAGTCTTTTTCAGAAATATACAAAATAATAACATTTGATAATGTCGGTGCTGGTAAGGCTGCACCTTCTGCTTACAGCAATCATAAGTATTCTCTTCTTCAAAGTTACGCTGATGATATTATAGACCTGGCAGAAGAGCTACGGATAAAAGATGCAGTTTTTATCGGACATTCTGTTAGTGGAATTACAGGTATGCTTGCCTCTATAAAAGCTCCTGAACTTTTTAGCAAACATATATTTATGAATGCTTCCCCAAGATACTTGAATGACAAGGAATATATAGGAGGATTTGAGCAATCAGATTTAAAAGAATTATACAATAAAATGCAAACCAATTATCATGCATGGGTAAGTGGATTTGCTCCAATCTTTATGGGCAACCCTGAAAAGCCTGAGCTTGCAATTGAGTTTGCCAATTCATTATCTTCTCTGAGACCAGATGTAGCATATACAGTCTGTAAAGCAATCTTTGAATCAGACCATCGGAAAGATTTACTAAAATTCAGTAAGAAGTCACTTATCATCCAATCAATAAAAGATATTGCAGTACCAGCTGAAGTTGCTATGTACTTAAATAAAAATATCAAAGACAGTGTCTTATATATGATCAATGCAGATGGACACTTTCCTCATATCAGCGCTCCTGATGAGGTAGTTAAAGCTTTAAAGACATTTATATAGTTAAAATTTATCATATCGTTGGAAGATTTAGTTTACTGGAAAGAACAAGCGCTTGATTTCCTTATTCAAATTAAAACAGTTTATGATTTCCAGAATGTCGATGCATTCAGGCGAAATCTATTACTGAGAATGAAAGAACTTACGGGATGCGATGATATATTTTTTATAATTAAAGAAGATGAAGTTTCTGAAAGAATTACCTATTCAAATTGCGCACATCTGGAAGGAACCTTTACCGAAACATCTTTTCTGAAAGACCCTTCTACTTTAAAGCAATACGCTTACCATGAGAAAGTGAAAGTAGGCAGATCTCATTTTCTCAAAGAAAATACAACTGTTATTTATATACCTTTATTTGAGCTGCATGTTAAAGGTTCTATAATACTTGTTTGGAATTCGCCTTTTCAGATTTCAGAAGGAACAGATTATTTTTTTAATGTATGCATTACAAGGTTAAAAGAAGTATTGAAGCTGAATTACATGATATTTTCTCTTGAAGAATTGCGGATAAAATTTAACGCAGTTTTTCATTCGGTATCTCAGGCTTTGATATTTATAGATGAAACAGACAATACAGCATGGATAAACTCAAAGGCAAAAGAAATTTTAGGTATTTATTCAGAGAATGAAGTCCTGTCGCCTATTGTGATATCTGAATATATGAGAATGTTCAGAGAAAATGCGATCAACGAAAATGAAATAACAGCCATTGCCACAGAACTATTTAAAGATCCTGAAAAAGAGATCAATAATTGGCTTTGGAAATTTAAGAACAGTGTATTTAAGGTTTCAAGTAAACCTATCATAACAGAGCGAAAGAAAGGTAGATTATGGATGTTTGAAGACATCAGTGAAATTTATTTTGCGAATCAAAGATTGGCTGAAAACAATGAAGAGTTTAAAGCCGCCAATGATCACCTTTCTGAACAAAATGCATTGATACTATTTCAAAACGAAGAGATACAATTCAAGAACAACAGGCTGGAAGAAATAAACCAGGAAAAAAACGGACTTATCAATATTGTATCACATGATTTAAAATCTCCATTCCAACAGATTCAAGGAATGGCACAGGTAATCGAAATGATTGCTCCTCTTGAAGGTGATCAGAAGGTGTTTATTGATAACATTAAAGCAGTTTCAAAAAAGGGACTTAACCTTGTGAAAGACATACTTGACATCAGTGCCATAGAACAGCAGAAAACAAACAAACAGGAAGAGGTAATTGACCTTCAGAAATTTCTTGCCAAAGAAATAAAGATCTGTCAAACCGTGGCAGATAAAAAAAATATTAAAATTCACTTGATCTATGAATCTCAGTATTCTGAGCTCTATACTGATCCTGAGTTTTTAAGACGTATCCTTGACAATCTGATTTCAAATGCTGTCAAATTCTCCTACACTGAAAAGAATATTTATTTACACGTAACCAGTAAAAATGATAAGGTTATAATATCAATAAAAGATGAAGGACAGGGAATGACAGAACTTGACAAACAACACCTGTTTGAAAAATTTAAAAAGCTATCCGCAAGGCCAACGGCTGGCGAGAGTTCCACTGGCTTAGGACTATCAATAGTAAAACTCCTGGTAGAACAACTCAATGGAACTATTACCTGCGAAAGCGAGTGGGGACATGGAACTACTTTTATTCTTGAATTCAATACTACTGAAGTAGAATAAAGCTTATTTATCCTACTCAAAATATTTATTCATTCGACCCAGCCAGATATTCTCGTATTTCCTATCGTCTTCTTTTGAAATACAATTAAATTTAACCGGCCCTCTATATTTCCAATCGACAATTTATCTATTGGTTAAATAGAAAACTGGATTATATCAATTTTAAATGCGCCACTCCTATCTTTGCTATCTCTTCATCTTCTTCCTGCGAAAGACCACTTACCGAAGCAGCACCAATTACATTACCGTTTGATATAACCGGTACTCCTCCACCCCATCCACAGATTTTAGGATCTCCATAAAAAGCAATGTCAAACCCTTTTACAGGATCTTTTAGAGCTTTGCCAATCTCCGATGTGTTTTTTTGTGTACGTGCAGCTGTATAGGCTTTATTAATGGCATTTGCGATAGATGGAAGTTTAGTTTTATCCATTCTTTCAAAAGCCAGAAGCTCTCCATGGGCATCCACAATTGCTACAACTGCATACTTCCCTCTTTTCTCAAGTTCAAATATGATAGCATTCAAAATTTCTTTAGCCTGTTTACTATTTAGTTCCATTTATTATTTTTAATTTTTCCAAGCAATATACTGATTTGCTAAAGACTTATAAAGGTTTATGAGTGTGTATATTTTCTAAATTACTTTAATACTAACGAACATTAATAGCTTTGTTTAATTTATGAGATATTTCTACTCACATCAAATGTGAATCAAACTTTAACTATAAAATACTATGGATGAATTTATGAAATTGGCTATAAACGAAGCCATAAAAGGCCTGAATGAAGGAGGAATCCCAATTGGTTCTGTATTAATAAAAGACGGAAAGTTAGTTGCTCAAGGCCATAACAAACGTGTACAGGAGAACAATCCTATTTTGCATGGCGAAATGGATTGTCTTAACAATGCAGGAAGAATTGGTAGCTACAGAAACACTGTCATCTATTCTACTCTTATGCCATGTTATATGTGTGCTGGCACTATTGTACAATTTAAAATACCCAAAGTAATTGTTGGCGAGTCCAAGACATTCAGTGGAGCAAGAGAATTTATGGAACAGCATGGAGTCGAAGTAATAGATCTAGACCTGGCAGAATGTAAGAGTATGATGGAAGATTTCATTAATGAGAAGCCCGAACTCTGGGATGAAGATATAATGGAGCTTTGAAAAGCAGATAGATCCTATCTGATGGTAATAGAGCATCAGATAGGATCTACTTCAACTTTTAACTGAAAGATTCTGTAAAGGCCTTATTTTTTTAATTGCTGATTATGAAAAACTATATACCCTTAATCTCTGCTTTAGCTCTTCAGCGTTCACTTTCTGGAACTGTAAGTTGTTATAAATCTCTTTGGAAATAATCGTCTCCTGAATAGCAAGATGCGGTGATCCATCTTTTATTAGTATTCCCACGAGAGTAACTTCTTCTCCCAATGGTAATTTATCAAAACGAATATTACCATTCTCCTCTACTCCCTGCATGATTGAATTTATTTTATGAAAAACAATCTTTACATCAGCATACTTACCATTTCGGACTTCACAATGAAATCAACTTTAGATTTCGGAGAATTAAAAACCTGTCAACATTAATCCAGTTAAGATTCGCAGATTGAAATGCATAATAAGTACTGTTTACTATATTCCTTTCTGAAGAATCCAAACTCCCATACATCACATTTCTCTTTATTTCAGTATCTATTTTCAGTGAATCCAGATAGTCATTATATTTCACCAACACCGTATCTTTTAAACAATAAATCTTTTTTATATGAATAGTTGCAGGCTTTTGTGTTTGCTTTATTTTCTTTTTAATAGACCTAGCGTTTTCTTAGTGCCTTCTTTACAAACAATCAAAGTATCATTATATGTATTTATAAAAAATACATCGGGATCTTTTTTTAAACTTTGGTAAAGGGATTTCAGAGACGCCTCATTAACTTCAGATTTCGGCAAAACTTGGTTTGCATCTGCTTTTATTATCTGAAGTGTTTATGACCTATGTGGTCTATTGGCAATAGATTGCCGGTCCTTTACAAGGTCAACTGTAGAATTATTTGTTTCATATGTAATTGTATTAACGGAACCACTCGTAGGAGTTAAAGAGTCATATTTATGATCCTTTTGGATGATCACTATTACAAGAGAATAAAAAAAACAGATAGCACAGCTATTGTATAAAACAATTTGGATTTACTCATAAAAATATTTGACTTGAAACTTTTATCAAACGAATGAATATGCCAAAATTATTTTACTGTTTTTTTATTTATATTCAAACAAGGGGAATAAAATACTATCTCGCTTTTATAAAAAAATATAAATGATCATTCGATAACATTAAATCGATGCTCCTCTCTCCTATGCTATTTTACAGGTTCTCTCAAGATTGTCTTTAATTTATCTTCACTTGTTTTTCTAAAATCAGATAGGTAAATTTCATGATGCAAACCATTCTTTCCCAGATTATTTTCATTCATAAATAATTCCATTTGTTTAAGCGTTTCTATTTCTTTTGAAAATGGTCCAACATGTAGCATTTGAACACATTTCCCTTCTTTCATTTTAAACAGTTTTACTTCTTTTGCCAATAAAATTCCTTTTTTAAAAATTACAGTATTGGCAGCAGCATTAATTTCATCTTCGGTAATAAAATCAGGCATGCGAATAAGCAATCGATATTCCCAGACATCGCGAGGTACATTCAAAGCTGTTTCTGTCATGGAATTGGATTTATACTTGGTTTCATCAAACCACCATTGTCCTTCCAACTTGGACACTTTAAAATCCTTTTGAAGAGCTTTTAAGCTAAACTTCATAGTGTAGGCTGTTGAATAGAGAGCCTGAATATTTTCAGAAAAAGCTTTTTTTGAAGGATCTCCCATTCCGGTAATAGATAAGAACTGAGCCGGTTCTATTTCTATCACCTCAGGTTTAGCTTTTGCAGTATAGTAAGCCTTGTATGCTTTTGTCAAATCCAATGTTTCCATCCGGTATTTAATTTAATTTAACTCAATGCAAATTAATCAAGAGAACTGACAACATTATGTCAGCAGTCATTAGGGGAAATGATTAAAAAATATATGTCTGAATTGAAATTTATATCCCTATCCAATAAATATCAAAAAATGAAAGCGAATGAATTCTCAAGACCAGGAATACTTGTAGATAAAAATAAATTCCTAAGAATTAAAATTTACAGAAACCGCAACATAGACAATAACAACTAATAACCAACACTTTAAACAAAACAAGCAAACACTTCACGAATTCCACAGGTTATTTTTTCGAGGCTTTTTGGGAAGCTTAGATAAAACAAAAAGAACGAACATGAAAAAGGTGCTTTTAATGATTGGATTAGTGGTGGCAGGGTATACAATGAAGGCCCAGGATGTTGTTGATTCTAAAAGTGTACCAAGTAAAGTGTCTTCAGCTTTGACACAGAAATATCCGGATCTTAAGTCCGGCGATATTAAGTGGGAAAAGAAGGACAACAACTATAAGGCTGAGTTCACCAAAGACGGTCAAGACTACGAAGTAAAACTTGACAATACAGGTAACTGGGTTTCTACTGAAGTAGATCTTACAGAAAAAGACCTACCTGAAAAGGTAAGAAACGGTCTTAACAAGTCAGATTATAAATCGTGGACTGTGAAAGACGTAGAAAAGAAAGAGAAACCTCAAGGCAAGACTTTATATAAAATTGAGGTAAAACAAGGGGAACAGGAATACGATGTGTATTTTGACCAGGAAGGAACTCTTGTTAAGAAAAATAAAAGTTAATTTAAAAATTTCAGGAATCAGTCATGATGACCAGTTATCATGTGCTGATTCCTTACTTTAACCTAACAGCTTATTATAAATACTACTACTAAACCTTAGTTAATTCTTTCACTTTTTCGGCTTCTTTCGATTCTCCCATGTTTGCAGGAATAGCTACAGATTCTTCATTAGGAAATTTCAAGAAAAGAGACAATACAGAAATACCACAAACAACTGCCCCGATTATAAATAAACCATAGCGATATGAGTGTACTGTAAAAAGTGAGTTCGCTAAAACGGCGCCAATATTTCCTCCTGCCCCAACGATACCAGCCACACTACCCAAAGCCTTTCTATTCACAAAGGGCACGATTGAATAAGTGACGCCATTAGACATTTTAACGAACAAAGCAAACAAAATCATAGTAAGGATAGCCAAGGGAAGAATTGTCATTTCTGAGAATAACATAATACCAATCCCCTCCAGTAAAAGAAAAGCGCCAAGCAAAACTACCCTTCCTTTCAGTCCAAATTTCTGACTGATCTTATCAGAATATATTCCGCCAAGAGCTCTTGCAAAAAGATTCATCATTCCAAATGATGCAGCTATAATTCCTGCTATCATTAATGGAGTGTTAAATTCTTCCGTAAAATATATTGCAGCAATCCCATCAATAGTTAATTCTATTCCGAAACAAGCTCCGTAAACCAACCCCAAAATCCATACCCTATAATCTTTGCATGCCAGCCAAAAACTTCCTTTAATATCAGGGTTTTTAGCTCTGAATTCCGGGTTCTTCTTTCTTAGCTCAAGAACATTACCTTCAGGAGTATCCTGAGTATATTTGAAATATACATATGCCATTAGCAATAGTGCTAGTCCTGGGAAAATCATGGCAATTCTCCATGCTTCAGATGCTGTAAACCCCAGAGAAACAATACCCGCAAATATTGCAGGCATTGCCATTTGAGTTACGCCACCACCGAGGTTTCCCCAGCCTGCAGTAGTTGCGTTAGCAGTGCCGACTATATTCGGCGCAAACATTACAGAAGTATGATATTGAGTAATTACAAAAGAAGCTCCGATCAATCCGATAAATAATCTACCAATTAGAAAGGACTCATAGCTATTGACCAAACCTATCATGATTACCGGCACCGCCCCTGTACTAAGTAATATTACGTAGCACAATCTTGGCCCTATTTTATCACACAACCAACCAATCAGCAAACGCGCAAAAACGGTCATGGACACAGCAGCCATAGATATGTTGGCAATTTGTGTTTTAGTCAGATTGAGTTCTTTTTTTATCTCAGGCATCAATGGAGCCAAACCAAACCATGCAAAAAAACATATGAAAAATGTAAGCCAGGAAGCATGAAAAGCCCTCATTGGAACACTTTTAAAGTTCAAAAGCTCAATTTTGGTTGCCTTGGAGATCTGCATATAGTTTTGCCTTTTGTTTCTCAAATATAAGAAACAAAAAATATAAATACGTATTTTTACTTAATTTATTTTTACGTATTTACCGCTTAGAAACATAATTACAACCAGAAATAGAAATTAAACAGGACACAAACAAAACCCAAACAACTAACGATCAGCAAATTAAAAATTAACTCAAAAAAAAACTTAAAAATTTCTGATGGTAAAAAATACGTATGTACATAAAAAAAAGAAAGGCATTTAGCCTTTCCATATAGTCATTGTTAGTTTTTCTTCTCCTGGAATTTCAACTTTTATTTGCCGTTCAAAATCTTCTTTTACCAGGTGGATCACCTGTATGAAATTTTTCAAATTTTCTTCTCGACAAAAAGTTTCTTTCAGCTTTTTTAATAGAAAAGCTTCTGCCTGGTCTATTGAAGTTGCAGTGACTTCTTTTATACCAATTCGTCTGCTGGATTTAAAAATTTTGACATGATAATTTTCCATAAGTTGGATCGGTTTTAATTATTCAATCAAATAACCAACGAATTAAATTCTAAACTATTGACGGAATAACTCAATTTCATTTAAATTGTTTTGATTTTTTTAACTTATTGTACACCTATTTTATCTGAAACATTAAATCATAACGATAAACTTATTTTTTCAGCCAAAAACTAAGAAAAATTACCCTGAGCAAAAATACTAGATTAAAATTCAATCAAGTTTTTCAACAAACTTAAATCTTGGTACCACTTCTCCATCAACCGTGACGGTTTCTACAAACATTTTTAATGGTCTTACCCAAAAACCATAATCACCATATAAACATTGATAATAAACCATATCTTCCATAGTTTCACTATGTTTGGCCATCCCAATAACTTTATAATAATTGCCTTTATAATGTTTATATTTTCCTGGTTCTATCATTTTATTAATATATAATTATAAATTGGTTTTAAGTTCCAAATTTGATTCAATTTTAAGAATATTGTTTCATTACAAAACTTTCTTCACAAATTCTTATTAACAACAATTGTCAGAAATCCCCCTCAGGATTGTCGTTTTCCCAATGTAAATATTTTAAAGGAAGCACTGATATTTGTAACATCAATAACCACAAAACATTTTAAAAATATGAAAATTTTAGGATTCATTCTACTAGGAATTTTAGGTCTAATAGCTCTTTTCCTGATTGTTGCGATCTTCGTACCAAAGAAATATGCTATTGAGAGGGAGATTACAATTAACAAGCCTAGATCGCAGGTATTTGACTATATCAAACACGTTAAAAACCAGAATCATTTCAGCGAATATGTTTTGATGGATCCAGAAATGAAAAAAGACTACAGAGGTTCTGACGCTAATGTTGGGTTTGTATTTGCATGGGATGGTGAAAAAGCTGGTAAAGGTGAGCAGGAAATCAAAAATATAAAAGAAGGAGAAAAAGTTGACCTTGAGTTAAGATTTGTTAAACCGATGGAAAATACTGCTAACGCATACTTTGCTACTGAATCTGAAAGTCCCAATGCCACAAAGGTAAAATGGGCAATGTACGGAGAGAGCAAATATCCTATCAACCTCATGACCCTGATAATGTCCGGCAACCTTGAAACATCAATGGATAAAAGCCTTCAACGTCTGAAGACTATTCTGGAAAAATAAAAAAGATGCTACAAATAATAAGAACTCACTATCCTACAACAGTAGATAGTGAGTTTCCTTTTATTCAACCTATCACCTTGTATCCCTTTCTTTTAAAGGGTTTCAAGAATACAATCTAAAGTTCACTCCATTCAAAATAAAGAATTCAGTTAAGATTTAAGAAGACTGAAACTTAACACAAATCTTGCTGGTTTAGAAGAAATGAAAATACACACAATCTTCTTCTCACTCGCATTACTGGTAGCGCCAGGTCTTAGCAAATCAAAAGGAAAAAATGATTCTCCAAATTCTACTATTGAAAAAATAGAAAAGAAATATGAAGCATTAAGCAAGACAGCACCTGTCGTTAAAGCTAATGGAAAACCCGTGTGTCAAAGTCTGAGGTTTATACAAGAAGAAGACAACATCATACATGATTATAGTAAATTACGCCAGATAGCGATCATCCGTCATGGTGAGCCGGACATGGTAAAAACAGGTCAATACACATGTTCTGAGGCTAACCAGTTTTTAAAATGTTATGATAGCGTTTGTATTATAGTTCCAGAAAAACCATTTTTCGAACTTGGAGCTACTGAAAATGTAAAGATATTTTCCAGTCCGATAAACAGGGCACTTACAACTGCTCATTACCTTTTCGGAACAGAGAAAGAAATTACTGTTTCCCCCTATTTCAGAGAATTTGAAAACAGAATTAAAGAATCTGATTCAAAGAAAAAACATTCAATAAAAAGATGGACTACTACATCCCGTATTAAATGGATGCTAGGTTTCAATCGAACAAAAGGTATCGAAAGCTTTTCCCAGGCCAAGGAAAGAGCGCAAAAAGGTGCTTCCATGCTTGATGATGCAAGTAAAGACAATGCTAAAGTTGTTCTGACCGCTCACGGATTGCTTAATAGATTCCTCAAGAAAGATCTGAAAAAGATGGGATGGAAGGTTGTTGAAGATACCGGTAATGATTATTTCGGAACGACTATATTGGTCAAAGTAGACGAATAATACCACAAATTATCACTTAAAAATAAGGGGATATGTTGAACAAACACATCCCCTTATTTTTATTTATTATAGCAGCACAATCATCCCTGTCCCACTACTTCATACCATACAGCTCCTGTTTCATCAGCAAAGGCTTTATAATATGTATTATTAACTTCGTAATAAGTATTTCCTTCTACAAACACTTTCATTGCACCTTCAGGCAAGAAGTCCACTCTGGCGCCCAATGGAGGTTGTACTGCTATATAATCATTAGTCTGAACAGACTGAGTATAAAAAGATCCATAATAGTAATAATATGGAACATTTGAAACATATACCCTCATGCTGTTTACAGGAATACTTCTCACTCTTACACCACATGGGGCTGATGATACCACATAAGATCCATTCATAGGCTGATAGAAAATCCCATTGGAGTAACGAAAGTTGATCCCTCTATTTGAAATAATTATTGATGTAGAAGGGGCATATGCCACGCTGCTTCTGTAGACAGGCATTGCACCGTATCTGTGAGGTGCGTGATAAACATTGGTTACTCTTCTGTCAACATAGACATTTCTATTACCATGACCGTTAGCATGACCATGCTTTCTATTGAAATCAGCATGAGCATACTGATGTCCCTGATTATTTCCTCTGTTATGATTATTTTGATTTTGGTGATTTTGGTGATTACGATTATCATGCCCTCTGCCATGTTGAGCCTGAACGGTCATGTTTAATCCAAATACCATAAGAAAAAGTCCTGTTGAATAAATGATTGGTTTCATAAGAGTAAAGTTTTTAAGTCCTGTCAAATAAATAACAAGTTTGGGTCCACTTCTCTAAATCATATTTATGGGAGCGATCGCCTAACTTTCCTACTTAAATACATAGCTAAAAATCAATCAATTACTTAAACAGAAACTATAGAGATCAAGAGCACTAAAGCTTTAATTTTTACTGTTTGGTCATTAATTAATATTAGTTGCTCTATGCTTTCAAATAATTTGTATATGAAAAATAAGTAAATGAAGCTATAGGTTAATTTAGGCAGGTTTAATTGGTTCTTAAAAACAAAACCCTCCTGAAAACCAAGTTATCAGGAGGGTTATAAATACTAACGAGTAAAATGATTATTTTACTACTTTAATGGTCTTTACTTTGCCTTGAACATGCGCTTCAACAAAATATAGACCCGGGGCCCAATTTTCAGTCGAAATACTAAATGTATTTCCAGAAGGATTCTCGATAAGCTTTTGTGTATCACCCAATACATTCACTATTTTAATTAGTTCTGGAGATACTCCTGAAGGCAATTGCATGGAAAGCTCATTTTGAAATGGCACAGGGTAACAGATGATAGTTCCTTCCTTTTCACTATCGGATGCAGAAATATTTAAAGGCAGAGGTTCAACATCTTCTACAATAGAATTTAATTGAGCTACAGAGACCATAAACCAGGCATCATGAGGAAGCCATTGTTCAACCCATCTCCAATTTTGCCAGTCAGAAGCTGCAAATGGAGCCCAATCTATATTACTTTCACTTTTATCTTTAGCCGTAATACCATTACAAATTCCTCCTACATAGTTTTGATCCTTTGCTCCACCAAGATATGTAGGATAAGTAGTGGTACCAACACCTGTCATCATACAAACATCAAATGGATTTTTTCCTAAAATCCAGTCAATTTGCGAGATGGCAAACTCATTGTCAAAATCTCCTGAAAAGTCGTAATTTCCGAGGAATCGATAGGATGCAAGCAATGCACTTGTCATAGAGGCCAGACGGGCATTTTCTCCTTGCCACCAATAGCCGGTTTCATTAGCATGAGGAAGGAAAAACGATTTAACTGCAGGTAATGAACTCCCATCAATATAAGGACTACCAAATTCCCTTACATATGAGAAAGGATTGTTCACCTCGGTTGAAAGAGATTTATACCAATCTACCCATTTTAAAATAAAGCCTGCTACAGCAGATTTTTGAGAAGGATTTGCCTCGGCATATTCAATTAAAGAAATAACAGGTAAACCCTCATCCGCTGCGTGATAAAATGGTCTGGTACCTGCAACATTTGAAGAAAGATATCCTTCCGTTTTTTGCAATGCCATAAGCTTAGTCGCATAAGCTGATGCATCGGCAAGATAGGCAGCATTCTGAGTTGCCTTATATAATTCAACAGCAGCAAGCAGACCACAGTAAAAATCAATTATATTTTCAGTATGGTCGTTGCAGTATTCTAAATTCTTCGTCGCATACCCACTCGCTCCAGGCGATTTCAAATGATTGTAAAGGACTTCTGCTTTAGCCAGGTATTGTGAGGGTGTATACTCTCCTACAGTAATGTTCATTCTTGATGATCTTGCTAATGCAGCAATTGCCATACCTGCACCTTCACGCATAGCTGCCTGATAGTTCGATGTACGGCAATAGTCGCAGGCAGGAGCCTGCCCCCACTCTGTTATCTGTCTTATGGGTGAATTTCCCCAGTCATCAAATACGGATAAATACAAATAACCTGCAGGATCAACATTTCTAACGATATAATCGGCGCCAAATGCAGCTTCGGAAAATAATGCTTCATCAAAAGTAGCATAGGCGTCGGGGTTTAATGAATAAGATTTAAGAAGACTCCAAACTACAAATGGAATTTGCTGAGGATTGAAGTAATTGGCATAAGAAAGGTGTGACATGTGTTTGCCGGGATCCCCCGTCGCATCTTTCCAGCCACCATGTACGTCAACAGTTCCGCTTCTGGAACCATTAAATGGTAAAGTTTTGTCTGATGATCCGGTATGTCTCATTTTATTAAAA